>CADBMC010000029.1 GCA_902795635.1 uncultured Coriobacteriaceae bacterium
CCAATGGGAGCCCGGCACGGAACGGAAGCAGTTCGCCGCCAGGTGTTATGAGCAGCGCTTCCAATCCGGGACGTTCATCAACGAGGACATCGCCAAGGTGCTCGACGCCTGCGATGCGGGACAGCTCGACATCCCCGACGTCGAGCTCGTGTGCGGCGGTTTCCCCTGCCAGGACTACTCGGTGGCTCGGCCGCTCTCGCAGGCCGAGGGTATCGAGGGGAAGAAGGGCGTCCTCTGGTGGGACATCTACCGCTTCCTTGGGATCCAGCTCGCGAAGTCCGAATCCAACGCTCGCTGGTGCCTCTTCGAGAACGTCGATAGGCTGCTCAAGAGCCCGGCCGACCAGCGCGGACGTGACTTCGCCATCATCCTCTCCTGCTTGGCGCGCCTTGGCTATTCGGTCGAGTGGCGTGTCGTCAACAGCGCCGAATACGGGTTCCCGCAGCGCCGCAAGCGCGTATACATCTTCGCCGAGCGGAATGCGGAATGGGACGCGCTCGACAGGCTCGATCACGGCGTAATGGCGCGGGCGCTGCCCATGCGGAAGGCCAGCTCGCCCGTCGCCATCGAGATTCCCGAGGACCCCTACGTGGCAACACAGAAGTTCAACAAGGGCGCCCGCAGAAACGCGCCGAGCCTGTTCCAAGAGGTGGGCGTCCTGGTTGGGCATACGGCCCTTACCTGCAAGATCGAGGAGGCATACGACGGGCCCCGGGCCACGCTCGGCGATGTCCTCGTCCCTGAGGATGCGGTGCCTCCCGAGTACTTCGTGCCCGAAGAGCAGCTCCCCCGCTGGGAGTACCTCAAAGGCTCGAAGAGCGAACCGCGCACGAACAAGCGCACCGGCTTCTCCTATCGCTACTCGGAGGGGTCGATGGCCTTCCCGGATGCAACCGACAAGCCCTCACGCACCATCCTCACAGGCGAAGGCGGCTCTGGACCCTCGCGCTTCAAGCACGTCATCCAATGCAAGGACGGTCGCTACCGTCGCCTGGTTCCTGACGAGCTGGACCAGCTGCAGGGGTTCCCGAAAGGGTGGACAAATTCCGGCATGACGGACGGGCAGCGCGCGTTCTGCATGGGAAACGCTCTGGTGGTCGGTGTCGTGCACCGCATCGGCCGCCAAATCGCCGAGGCAACCGCATCGCAATAGCCCCACGCCTCCCGAGCCCAGCGCAGGCCGACGCCATATCATGCTCGCAGGCGAACAAGGAGGCCCCATGCCACAGCGCGCAAACGCCAACCGCATCCGACTTGCCACGGCGGCAGACATCGACGCCGTAGAGGCCATATACGACGAGATCCACGATGCCGAGGAGTCCGGAGCCGCCACGATCGGCTGGGTCCGCGACGTCTATCCCGTGCGCGCCACCGCCGAGGCAGCGCTCGGGCGCGGCGACCTCTACGTGGAGGAGGACGCCAGCGGCAACGTGGCCGCCACGGCCATCATCAACGGGACGCAGGTCCACGAGTACGCGGATGCCAGCTGGCGCCATGAGGCGGCCGACGACGAGGTGCTCGTGCTGCATACGCTGGTCGTCTCGCCTTCTCACCCGCGCCAGGGGCTGGGCCGCGCCTTCATCGGCTTCTACGAGGACCTTGCGCGGCAGCTCGGCAGGCCGGAGCTGCGCATCGACACGAACGAGCGCAACGCGCGGGCGCGTGCCATGTACGCGGGCATGGGCTACGAGGAGGTCTCCATCGTGCCGTGCGACTTCAACGGCATACCCAGCATCCAGCTCGTCTGCCTGGAGAAGTGGCTCGGCCGCTAGCCGCGACTGCCGCCAGCACGCCCAAGCATCGCGAAGGCTGGCGCAACTCAAGAATCCCCGCGCCCAACTCAAGAAGGCCTCCGCAAAGCTCCAAAATGGAGTTTCTCCGACGCGGTGATCCGCGTAACTCAAAAAAGCCTTCGCCTAACTCCAAAAAGGAGCCAGAAGGAGGCGAAAAGTCCGAGCAACTCAAGAAAGCCCATGCGCAACTCGACTTTGCCATCGCGCATGCCATCGCGCATGCCGGCGCCAGCAGGAGCCGTTAGCCGCGCCTGCCCTTGAATGCGATCACGAGCCCTATCACCACGAGCACGATGGCAACGACCACGAGCGCGGGCGACATGAGAACCGTGCTGTCGCTCGTCGCCGGGACGAGCGCGGTGAGCGCCGCGGGAGCCATGCTGCCTCAGCGCCCCTCGCCGGCGGGCTCGCCGGCAGCCGCGGGCGGGTCGATCCGCACCTTGCCGTCCGCCTGCACGCGCACGCGGCCCTCGGCCAGAAGCTGCAGCGTGTCGGGATAGAGCACGTGCTCCACGTCGTGGATCGCGGCCTCCAGCTCGTCCACCGTCCAGCCCTCCTGCACGGGCACCGCCTGCTGGGCGATAATCGGGCCGCGGTCGTAGTCCGCGTTGGCGAAGTGCACCGTGACGCCCGTCACCTTCACCCCGTAGTCGAAGGCGTCCTGTATGGCATGGGCGCCCACGAAGCTCGGCAGCAGCGCCGGATGCAGGTTCACGATCCTATTGGGGAAGGTGGCCAGCAGCGGATCGTGCACCTTGCGCATGTAGCCCGCCATCACCACGTAGTCCACCTTGCGGGAGAGAAGCTCGGCGGCGATTATCTCGTCGGCCTTCTCGGGGTCGGCGTATATCTCCTTGGAGAGCGTGAGCGTCTGGATGCCGGCAGCCTCGGCGCGCTTGAGCCCGTAGGCGCTCGGGCGCGAGCTCACCACGAGCTCCACGGTGGCGTCGAGCGTGCCCTCGGCTATGCGGTCGATGATGGCCTGCAGGTTCGTCCCGGAACCGGAGATGAGGACGCCACGCCTAATCGTCATCGGTAGCTCACCTTGCCCTCGCCGGCCACGCACTCGCCCATGACGAACGGCGCGAACCCGGCCGCCTCGAGGTCATCGCAGACCTCGTCCACGTCGTCGGGCGCGCAGATGAGGCTCATCCCCACGCCCATGTTGAAGGTCTTGTATGCCTCGTCGGGCGTGAGCCCGGCGGCGCGCACCATATATGAGATGACGGGCGGAACGTCCCATGCGGGCCCGTCCTCGCCGCCGCGGTCCACCAGGGCGTCCACGTCGGACGGCAGCGCGCGGTTGAGGTTCTCGGTGATGCCGCCGCCGGTGATGTGCGCCATCGCCTTGATGGGCGCGCCGGCGCGCAGGGCCTTCAGGATCCCGCCCGCGTAGATGGTGGTGGGGCGCATCACGGCGTCGGCCAGGCTCTCCCCACCCAGCTCGGTGAGCGGCTGCTCCAGCTCCTCGCGCGTGCGGCCCTCTATGGCCACCTTGCGCACCAGGCTGTAGCCGTTGGAGTGGATGCCGGAGCTCGGCAGGCCCAAGATCACGTCCCCTGGGTGCACGTTATTGACGTCCAGCATCTTCGGGCGGTCCACGACGCCCACCACGAAGCCGGCGAGGTCGTACTCGCCCTTCTTCATGACGCCGGGGTGCTCGGCCATCTCGCCGCCGATGAGCGCGCAGCCGCTCTGCCGGCAGCCCTCGGCGATGCCGCCCACGATCCTGGCCATGCCCGCGGCCTCGATCTTGCCGATGGCCACGTAGTCCAGGAAGAACAGCGGCTCGGCTCCGCACACCACCACGTCGTCCACGCACATGGCCACCAGGTCGAGACCCACCGTCTCGTGGCGGTCGAGCAGCTGGGCTATGGCGAGCTTGGTGCCCACGCCGTCGGTGCCCGAGACGAGCACCGGGTCGTCCATCTGCTTGAGGGCGGATGCGTCGAACAGGCAGCCGAAGCCGCCGAGCCCGCCGATGACCTCGGGACGGTTCGTGCGCGCCACGGCCTCCTTGATGGCATCCACGGCGCGCGCGCCCTCGTCCACGTCCACGCCGGCATCGGCATAGCTCACATGACGCGTGCCCGCTGCCGCATTGCTCGTATCGCTCATCGCTCGTCGCCTTTCTCCTGGACGCTCTTGAGGATGTCCTCTATCTGCATCTGGGATGCAGGCGAGGCGCTGCTGAGGTTGTTCGGCTCGAAGCCGTCGAGGAACTTGCCCACCGAGAAGCTTGGCGGTATTGCCACCGGGTAGTCGCCCGTGAAGCATGCGCAGCAGTACGTGTCCTTCGGCACGCAGGAGAGCATGCCCTCCAGCGAGATGAACGCCAGCGAGTCCGCGCCGATCTTCTCGCATATCTCCGGCGTGGACATGCGCGCGGCGATGAGCTGGTCCTGCGTCGCCGTGTCGATGCCGTAGAAGCACGGCCAGCGGGTCTCGGGGGAGGCCACGCGCATGTGGACCTCGGTGGCGCCGGCGTCGCGCAGCATGGTGACGATCTGCTCGGAGGTGGTGCCGCGCACGATGGAGTCGTCCACCATCACGATGCGCTTGCCCTCCACGGCGTCGCTCAGGGCGTTGAGCTTCATCTTCACGCCCATGCGGCGCAGCTCCTGCGTGGGCTGGATGAAGGTACGCGAGACGTAGCGGTTCTTGATGAGCCCCGTGCCGAAGGGAAGGCCCAGCTCCGCGGCGAAGCCCTCGGCCGCGGGGGTGCCGGAGTCCGGGACCGAGATCACGAGGTCCGCATCCACCGGGCTCTCGCGCGCGATCTGGCGGCCCATGTCGTGGCGCATCTTGTAGAACGAGGTGCCCTGAACCACCGAGTCCGGGCGGGAGAAGTACACGTGCTCGAAGATGCAGACGGCGGGCTCCTTGGGGGCCACCCCCTGCGTGCTCCTGAGTCCGTCATCGGAGATGCGCAGGATCTCGCCGGGCGCGATCTCGCGGACGAAGCTCGCACCCATGATGTCGAGCGCGCATGTCTCGCTCGCCACGATCCAGCCGGCGTCCTCGGGGAGCTTGCCCAGCACGAGCGGGCGGATGCCGCGCGGGTCGCGGAACGCGTAGAGGGCGTTCTCGCGCATGACGGCCATGGCG
>CADBMC010000030.1 GCA_902795635.1 uncultured Coriobacteriaceae bacterium
ACCATCGCCGGCGATGGCGATGCCACCAGCTACGTTCTCGATTCGCCCGATACGAAGGGCGTCGAGGTCGACTAGCCGAGAGAGGCCATCTCAAGGGGGCGACATAATCGTCTTGCAGCGTCGCTGACGCATTGGATAATCGGGCCGCAGTCCTCATGAGGGGGCTGCGGCCTTCTCATGACTCGAAATGGGCATAAGAAACGCCGTCCCGCGGAATTCCGCGAGACGGCGCTCCTCAAAGGCTTTGCCAGCTGCTTGCTACTCGACGGTGATGGCGCTTACCGGGCAGCCGTCGGCCGCGGCCTGGGCGTCGGCCTCATCCTCGGCCGGAACCTCCTCGACGACCGGATGGGCCATGCCGTCGTCGCCCACGGCGAACACGGCGGGGCAGGTGCCCTCGCACATCCCGCAGCCGATGCAATCCTCGCTCACAGTTGCCTTCATGTCGTGCTCCTCTCCACAAGCCCGCATCGAACGGGCGTCCCATTGCGCACGGAGCTTGCTCCGTCGCGGCTCAATATACCCCATTCGGGGCAGGCGAGGACGTCCAGTGGGGCTACTGCTCGTGGACCCTCTTGCCGGTGATGTGCTCGGGCACGAGCTCGAGGACCTGGACGCGGCTCTCGTTGCGCTTGAGGTCGTTGCGGTAGAACTCCGTCTGCTCCGGGAAGATGTGCATGGCGAGCCCCCAGGCCTTCTCCATGGCCTTGGCGTGATCCTCCACGGGCGCGATGCTGCCGAACACGATGACGCTCCTCACGTAGCGGGAGAACGAGTCGTCCGGCGTGTCCTCGTCCATGACGCAGAGGGATACCTTGTCGTGCCTGGCGATGGCGTCGACCTTGTGGCCCTCCTTGGCGCCGTGGAAGTAGACGTGGCCGTCCTCGTCCAGGTAGTAGTCGATCGGCAGGCCATAGGGGTAGTCATCCTCGCCCAGTACCGAGAGGACGCCCAGATGGCCCTCCTTGAGCACCTCAAGCGCCTCCTCGTCGGGAAGCTGCTGCTTGAACCTTCTCATCTCGCGGAACATGGCGCGTCCCTCCTATTCTGCCGGCACACGGGCAGGCGCCTGCCGCCAACCTTCGTCGCCAACGTCCCCGAGAGGTTAGCGCAGGAGGATGGCGTCATGCTTCGGAGGCGCGACAGGAGAGGAGCGACCTGCCTCCGTCGAACGTGACGTCGCCCCACACGAAGAGGAACGGGACGGCGGTCAGCGCGCAGATCACGCCCAAGGGCAGGGCGCCAAGGTCGCCGAGCGGGGAGTCCCATGCGAAGTGGCTCAGCAGGGGGACGAGCATGAGGAGGAGCCCCGTGCGACGTCGCCGCTCGGAGAGGAGAAGCCATGCCGCCACGGCCATGAGGGCCGTATACGTCCAGTGGGATATGAGCGCGCCCGATATGCGGCTGCCGAGCGTGAACGGCACCGCCGTGACGAGGTCCGCGTGCGAGCCCGCGACCTGTGCCTCGATGTAGTCCAGGTCCTCGGAGACCTGGAATCCCATGCCCACGCACATCCCGCACACGAGCCAGTCCTGCGCACGGTCCCTGCCGGCCAGGCGGAGCACGGCCGCCACGGCGAGGACCTTGACCGCCTCCTCCACGATGGGCGCCTCGATGGCATCTCCCCATGCATCCGCGAATCGCTGTGAGGTGGCCATGCGCACGAGCGCGGCGGCGCCTTCGTTGAGGATTCCCGCGATCCAGCCGGGGACGAACCATCCGGCGAAGAACGCGAGCGCCACCAGCCAGCGGGGGACGCCAGCCTTCAGGCGCGTGCAGCGCACGAAGGCGAAGAACGGCACGACGTATGCGAGGAGGAGGGCGAAGCACTCCAGCATCAGCTGGTAGCGCAGGAAGGTGTCGCCCGCGGGCTCGGCCATGCCGCGGTCCATGTCGCCGAACTCGATGACGAACCCCGTGCAGAACAGGACGAGGAAGGCAGCGAGGCCGACCCACCAGCCATGCGACCTGCCGGCGAAGGGGCTCCGTTCCGGAAGTCGGCTGCCTTCTGCGGCGAGGCTCGCGGGAGCCGACGCCAAGGCGTCCGCCTGCTCCGTTGCGTCCGCGCTGTCCTCTGGTGCCATGCGATAAGCCTTCCCTATTTGATGCGTTAGGCAACCCTGGATTCTAGGAGCCGGTCCAAGGCCAGGCAAGGCCTTCGCGTCAGCGCTTGAGAACGGCCACCGCTTCCACATGGAAGCTCTGCGCGAACTGGTCCACCGGCTGAATGGAGGCGACCTGGTAGGCGTCTCTCTCGCCGAAGCGAGCCAGGTCGCGGGCGAGGGTTGCCGGGTCGCACGACACGTAGGCGATCCTGCGTGCGCCACAGCCCGAGAGCATGTCCACCACGTCAGGCGCGAGCCCGGCCCTCGGCGGGTCCACGACCACGAGGTCGGGCTCCTCCTCGGGGCTCTCGAGCGCCGCGTCGCCGCCGATAGCCTCCACGTTGGAGATGCCAGCCGAGGCGAGGTTGCGCCTCAGGTCGCGCACGGAGCTCGAGGCGCTCTCCACGGCATACACCCAGCCTGCGCGCTGGGCGAGCGGCAGGGTGAAGGTGCCGGCGCCGGAGTAGAGGTCCCAGCACAGGTCGTCCTTCGTGGGCTCGAGCGCTGCGAGCACGAGCTCCACGAGCTGCTCGGCGCCCTTGGTGTTCACCTGGAAGAAGCTGGGGGCGGAGAAGCGCATGCGGACGTCGCACACCTGCTCCTCCCAGGATCCGTCGCCGTCGAGGCGCTCCACCTTCACGACGCGGCGGGCCTTGGCGGGCCCCTTCTGCACGATGCGCACGAGCGAGGTGAGGGGCGTCGCCTTGCCGAGCGTCTTGGCCGCCTGCGCGCGCGGGAAGGGGGAGGGCGAGGTCCACATGCCCACCTCGAGGCTGCCCGTGCGTGTGGATGAGCGGATGGCGACGCGCTGGAGGTCTATGTCGTCGCGGGTGCCAAGCAGGTAGGCGAGGGCGCCCGAGACGGAGTGTACGACGCCCCTCGCCCGCGAGCCCAGGAGCAGGCAGTCGCGAACCTTCACCACGCCCGCGCCCGGAGCGCTTCCGCCTGCCGCGCCCGCGGCATGCATGCCCAGCGAGAGCCTGCCGTGGCCGCGCACGGCTGCCAGCTCCACCTTGTTGCGATAGCCCCAATCGGGCCCGGGGCGCACTGCCGGCGCGACGAGGACCTCCGCGGCCTCGGCATCCATGTGCCCGATGCGCACGAGCGCATCCGTCACCGCGTCGCGCTTGGCCGCCATCTGCGCCTCGCGCGAGAGGCTCGCCCAGGGGCATCCGCCGCACACGCTCGCGTACGGGCAGGCGGCATCGACGCGCGAGGGCGAGGGCTCGAGCACCTTCGTCACGCGTGCGCGCAGGTAGGAGCCCTTGTCCTCGACGACCTCGGCCTCCACGACATCTCCTGCCACCGCTCCCGAGACGAACACGGCACGTCCGTCCCCGTCGTGCGCTATGGCGTCCGGGCCATAGGCCATGCGCTCGATCGTGAGCCTCACCTGGCGTCCTTCCTCTTGAGCGAATCGCTGTATCCAATTCGTAATTCTATCAGCCGCCGCTCTCGCCCCTGCAGGCGCAGAGGCTATGCTTGGGCGGATCGGCCAGCCATATAGGATGCTTTTACCATGCCAAGGAGGAACCATGGACGACAGGCTCAAGGGACGCGACTTCCTCAAGCTGCTCGACTTCACCCCGGACGAGATCCGCTACCTCATCGACCTCTCCGCCGAGCTCAAGAAGTTCAAGAAGAACCGGGTGAGCCATCGCTACCTCGAGGGCATGAACGTCGCGCTCATCTTCGAGAAGACCTCCACGCGCACCCGCTGCGCGTTCGAGGTGGCGGCGCACGACCTTGGCATGGGCACCACCTATCTCGGGCCTGGCTCGTCGCAGATGGGCGCGAAGGAGTCCGTGGCCGACACGGCCCGCATCCTGGGCTCCATGTTCGACGGCATCGAGTACCGCGGATTCGGGCAGGACATCGTCCAGACGCTCGCGGACTACGCCGACGTCCCCGTGTGGAACGGCCTCACCAACGAGTTCCACCCCACGCAGATGATCGCCGACATGCTCACGGTGCAGGAGGTCTTCGGTGAGCTTGCCGGCCGCAAGCTCACCTTCATGGGCGACGCGCGCAACAACGTGGCCAACTCGCTCATGGTCGTGTGCGCGAAGCTGGGCATGGACTACTGCGCCTGCGGCCCGGCCGACCGCATGCCCGACGAGGCGCTCATCGAGACCTGCCGTTCGATTGCGGCCGAGACGGGCTCCACGATCACGCTCACCGACGACGTCCGCGAGGGCGTGTCCGGCGCGAGCGTCGTCTACACCGACATCTGGGTCTCGATGGGCGAGCCCTACGAGGTGTGGGAACAGCGCATCAAGCTGCTCTCGCCCTACCAGATCAACTCCGACGTCATGGGCATGGCGGCGCCCGACGCCATCTTCATGCACTGCCTGCCGAGCTACCACAACACCGACACCACGGTCGCGCAGGACATCCACAAGCGCTTCGGCATCTCCGAGATGGAGGTCACCGACGAGGTGTTCGAGTCCGAACGCTCGAAGGTGTTCCACGAGGGCGAGAACCGCCTGCACTCCATCAAGGCCGTCATGCTCGCGACGCTCGTCCCCGACGACCTCTACGACCTGGGCTAGCGCCCGGGCTGTCGAACGCGTGCCCGCCTGCGCCCGCAGGCCGTAGGCGCGTCGTGGGGAGCCGGTCACATGACGGCAAGAAGAGGGCCCGGCATGTCGCTTCGGCATGCCGGGCCTCGTCGTGTCCGCGTAAGCGCGAATGGCCTCGCTACCTGCCGTAGACCATCCCCATGGCCTCGCGCACCTCGCCGAGCGTCTGCTCGGCTATGGCCGATGCCTTCGCGTTGCCGTCGTGGAGCACGTCCCACACGTAGCCGGGGTCGGCGACGAGCTTCTCGCGACGGGCGCGGATGGGAGCGAAGTAGTCGTTGACGGCCTTCGTCACATACGCCTTGAGGGCGCCGGCGCCGGCGTCGCCGATCTCGTCGGCGATGTCGCGCTCGTCGCGGCCCGAGCACACGGCAGCGGTCGTGAGCAGCGCGGACACGCCGGGGCGCGCCTCCGGGTCGAAGGTGATGGTGCGCTCGGAGTCGGTCTTGGACTTCTTGATGACCTTCGCCGTCTCCTCCGCCGTCATGGAGATGGCGATGGAGTTGCCGTAGCTCTTGGACATCTTCCGGCCGTCGAGGCCCGGCAGCAGGATCGCGTCGGAGAGCACGGCGTCGGGCTCCGGGAAGACCTCCGCGAACCTCTCGTTGAAGCGCCTCGCAATGGTGCGGGTGAGCTCGATGTGGGGGAGCTGGTCTCGGCCGACCGGCACGATGTTGCCCTTGCAGAACAGGATGTCGCAGGCCTGGTGCACCGGGTAGGTGAGCAGAAGCCCGGTGAGCGCGTGGCCCGAAGCCTCCTGCTCGGCCTTCACGGTGGGGTTGCGCTCGAGCTCCGCCTCCGTGACGAGCGAGAGGAAGGGGAGCATGAGCTGGTTGCACGCCGGAATGGCCGAGTGGACGTAGACCATCGTCTTGTCCGGGTCGATGCCGCAGGCGAGGTAGTCCACGACCATGTTGAAGACGTTGTCGGCGATGTTGGCCGTGGTGTCGCGGTCGGTGATGACCTGGTAGTCCGCGATGAGCACGTTCGTGCGGATGCCCATGTTCTGGATCTCGACGCGGCCCTTGAGGGTGCCGAAGTAGTGGCCGAGGTGGAGCCTGCCCGTGGGGCGATCGCCGGTGAGCATGCAATAACGCTCCGGATGCACCGGAAGGTCGGCGCGGATCTCGTCGCTGCGCTTGAGCGCGGCCTCGAAGCTTCCCTCGTTGGGCATATGGTTCCTTCCTCCGAAGGCGCCGCGCGGGCGCCCGCTCATGGCTGTGGCCTTGGACGTGGCTATGTTAGACCATCTCGTCTCGCGCCACCCTTGCCCGAGCGCCCCAATGCGCCTCGCGCCCCGCAAATTTCCTACCTGCGGCGTTGCGCAAAGGCGCAGGTAGATGAGCACAACATCTTGGGTGCCGTTCGGCGGAGAATCCAAAATGTTGGGGGTTCAGCCGCTTGGGATGCACGATGTGGGCTAGTATTGCCATGTCGTGTCCGAGGCCATGCGGCAGGCGAAAGATCGTGGCTCAAACGCACCAGGGGCATCGCGACGCGGCACATGCGAAACACAGACGGCCCGCGCGTTCGCGCGGGCGTGAGCAGAGGCAGGGACGACCATGAAGATTATCAAGCGAAACGGCTCCGAGGTACTGTTCGACATCTCGAAGATCGAGAACGCCATCACGGCCGCCAACAACGAGGTCGAGGAGGACAAGCGCCTCTCGGCCCGCCAGATCGTGTACGCGAGCGAGAACGTGGCGGACCGCTGTGCCGAGGCCGGCCATACCGTCACCGTCGAGGAGATCCAGGACATGGTCGAGGACGAGATCATGGCCCTGGACCGCTACGAGGTGGCGCGCAAGTACATCATCTACCGCTACGTGCAGAGCCTGAAGCGCCAGAAGAACACCACCGCCGACAAGATCCTCTCGCTCATCGAGTGCAACAACGAGGACGTCAAGCAGGAGAACTCCAACAAGAACCCCACCGTGAACTCCGTGCAGCGCG
>CADBMC010000031.1 GCA_902795635.1 uncultured Coriobacteriaceae bacterium
CCGAAGTCTCGCTTCATCTGAGGCAGGAATCCGTCAATGGTCTTTCCGTCGACCTCGACCTTGAAGTTCTTTCCCGGCGTCTTCTCGCTGATGGTGTCCCATGCCGTGACGGGCCTGACTTTGGGGACGTCCGAAAGGTTGAAGATCCGATCCACCACCTCGACGTCGAGGCCGATGATGGTGACCACCTTGTACTTGTCGACCGTGATCTGGCTCTCGGTCTCGTTGCAGAAGAAACCGAAGGTGACGAGTCCGCTGTTGAGCAGGATGTCGCGGTACCGGTGCATGAGGCCGATGGCGCTGTCGAATTCGAGCGCGTCGGAGTAGTAGACGCCGTAATGGAGCGGGCCCTCGTCGTTCTCGCGGAGCTTGTCCTCCTCGTCGGCGGTGCAGGGCAGCTCCAGGAAGAACCCGACCGGTTTCTTCTCCTGGGCGGCGATGTAGAAGCAGATGACCTGCTCGAGCTTCTCGAGCGACACGCTGGCGATGGCAGTCTCCGGGTCGCCCATGTAGTAGCCTTCGGTGACCCGCCCGCCGTCGGTGAGCTCCACGCCCGACGCGAAAACGAACCCCTCCGGCTTCGGGAGCGCGAACAGCCCGTCCTCGTCGCGGGCGACGAGCCCTTTCCTGAGCATGTCCTTGATCGCCTTTGCGAAGGTCTCGCGGATGCGCGAGGCCACGCGCTGGTAGCCGAAAGCGCTCGCGACACTTCGGACAAGCGCCTCCTCGTCTCTTGGGAAGCTCGTCGACAGGACGTCGAGGACGGCGTTGGCGATCTCATGGAACGCGATCCTGTCGCTGTCGCGCTCGGGGTTGGCGCGATATGCCGTGTAGGAGTCCGGGTCCTGGTCCTTCCTCCAGATGAAGCGCTTGCCGTTCCACCGCGTCGTCCTGTGCGGCACCTTCTTCAAGATCGCCTCGCTTCTCGCCTGCACGTTCTTTCCGCTGCGCCCGATGCCGAAGGTCTCGCGCACGCGGTTGCAAAGCCACGTCTCCTCGATAGGGGCCTCTCCCTTGATTATCGCGGCGAAACACTCGGCGATCTCGTCGTCGTGACCGGACTGGTACTCCTCCGGAGCCAGGACCGGTGCGTTCTCGCGCTTGACGGTGATGTACGGCTCGCCATGCGGGCCCGAGGCGTCAACAGCATCTTGGTCGGAACCGAGTTCCTGGGGCTCGGGGATTGCCACGCAGACGGGGCCGTCCTCTCCCTCGGCGAATCCGATGGGGAGGATGTCGCCCTCATGCGTCCCGAAGTCGGCGTTCGGCTCGTTGAGCAGACGGGCCAATATGCCGAATTCCTCGCTCGTGGCGCATGTTCTTAGCCAGACCTGCTCGACGCCCTCGACTCCCTCCTTGAAGAGGAGGGCCCGAATATCATCGGGATATTGGGGATGGCGGAACTGGTCGAGCATGCGGATTCCCCGCAGCTCGACGAGCTGCGGATCGTCCATGCCGTATCCTTCCTTGACAGATGTTATGCGCTCGGCGTATTCGGACAGGGCCGAATCGACCACTTGGGCGCACTCAACAGCCTCAATCCCCCCGGAGCGCAGGGTGAGCGCCCTGTTATCGAAATCGTGCAGGTACTCGGTCTCGCCGTCGACGAGGCGGGCCGAGCCGAGCACGTGCAGGCTGAGTCCGCATTCGCGGTCGATGTAGCCGTAGGCCACGTAATCGGGGTACTCCGGGTTCTCCTTGGCCCAATCGCCGTTGATGGAGCCCTTGGCATTCCTGGCGTAGACGACCGACCCGGCGATCTCCCTGAAGCCCATCTCTCCTAGCGGCTTGAACCTGTCCTCGAGGGGAATCTCCACCTCGAAGGGCTTACCATCGTCGCCCAAGCCAATCGGATAGGCGCATCTGCCCAGCCATTCCTCGGTTGCGAGCTCGGGTATCACCTCGGCGTTGCACTTGTTCTCGAACCGCTCGCGGCAGGTGGCCACGAGGTCCTCCTCAACGGTCATGACGACGCCGTCGAACAGCCTCCAGCGCTCGTCGTCCGGGAGGTGGAGCAGGAGAATTTGCGTCTTGCCTTCGAAATCGTACACGTCGAGAACCTTGAATCGCGAGTTGCTCTGGGCGAGGCAAAGCCCCCAGGCCTTCTTCTCCTCGTCTTCGATGGCGTCGCTAATGTCCCGCATGCGGTTCGAGATGATGGCGATGCGGTGCGCGGTGACCATTCCCATGACCCTGTGGGTGGCGTCCGTGAACCCCGGCTCGCGCAGGATTCTGCCGACTTCGTATTCGGCGAGCTGCGCGTCGGTGAGGCTGCAGTCCCTCACGAGCATCTGGGTGCCGGGGAACGTGTCGTTGACGGCCTGCTCGATGTACCAGGTCGGGATGTTTTCAAAATCGATGGATCTGCTCATTCCCGTGTTCCTCCTAATCCCACATGACCATGGTCGGCTCGATTTCCTTGCTTCCGCATTCCGGGCACCCCGACTGCAGGAC
>CADBMC010000032.1 GCA_902795635.1 uncultured Coriobacteriaceae bacterium
ATGAAGATGCAGGTCGTGTTCGACTTCGAGAGCGAGCCCGCGAGCTTGCGGAGAGCCTGGCTCATGAGGCGGGCCTGCAGGCCCACCGTGGTGTCGCCGATCTCGCCCTCTATCGCCGCACGAGGGACGAGGGCGGCCACCGAGTCGACGACGATGCAGTCGATGGCGCCGGAGCGCACGAGCATGTCGCAGATCTCGAGCGCCTGCTCGCCAGTGTCCGGCTGCGAGATGAGCACCTCGTCGATGTCCACGCCGATGCGGGCGGCATAGCCGGGGTCGAGGGCATGCTCGGCGTCGATGAAGGCGACGACGCCGCCCAACGCCTGGGCCTCTGCGAGGATCTCGAGCGAGAGGGTCGTCTTGCCCGAGGACTCCGGGCCGTAGATCTCCACGATGCGGCCGCGCGGCACGCCTCCGATCCCGAGGGCGACGTCCAGGGCGACCGAGCCTGTGGGGATCGCCTCGATGCCCATGGCCGGCGAGTCGTCTCCATAGCGCATGATGGCGCCCTGGCCGAACTTCTTCTGGATCTCCGCCGTCGTTGCGTCGATGACCTTCTCGCGGTCCTCGCTCGCGACGGGGCCCTGGACGACGCGCGTCGACTTGCTGCTCTTGGCCATGGTCTCTCCCCTTCGATTCCAACATCATGGAGACTATACGAACATTCGTTCTATGTCAATCTCATGATGCCTCAGCCCGCAGGCTCGCGCAAGCGCACGTGCGACCATGCGCTCACGAGCGGCATACGCGCATGCCTGCCGAGCTCGGGAAAGGCCACGCCGGCGTTTGCCGGAGACGCTAGAAGTCCCTGAGTCCTTCACGCAGGAGCTTGATGGCGTGGGACACCGTCTGCTCGCGCACCGACTCGCGGTCGCCGTCGAAGAGCTGCTTCTCGGCGGACGTCCAATCGGGGGTCGCCAGGCCGAACCACACCGTGCCCACGGGCTTTCCCTGCTCGGCGCCGCCGGGGCCCGCGATGCCCGTCACCGCGACGGCCATGTCGCAGCCGATGACGCGACGTGCGCCCTCGGCCATCTGGCGCGCGCACTCCTCCGAGACGGGGCCCACGGTGTCGAGGACCTCCTGGTCCACGCCGAGCACCGCGTGCTTCACCGAGACCGCGTAGCTCACGATGCCGCCGAGCAGCACCTCCGAGGCGCCGGACACGGCCGTGATCGTCCCGGCCACGAGGCCTCCCGTGAGCGACTCGGCCGTCCCCACCGTCACGTGCTTCTCGGCGGCCTCGCTCACCAGGAGGGAGGCCATCTGCATGCCCATGTTCAGCCCGCGCGCGCCACCCAGCGCGCCCAGATCGCTAGCAGCCATTTAATCCACCTTCAGCAGATAGTCCTTGGACTTTACGAGGTAGTCGATGCCCGACCAGGCGGTGAGGAACACTGCCACGTACATAGCGATGTCGCTGATGACGATGAGGAAGGCAGCGAACCCGTCCGCGGGCAGGGACAGCCAGATGAGGTATCCCGAGATGGCGGCCATCGTGAAGGCCGTCTTGTACTTGCCGAGGTTCGACGCCGCGATGACGACGCCTTCCGAGGCGACGACCATGCGGACGCCGGAGACGATGAACTCGCGCGTGATGATGATGAACACCATCCACACCGGCACGAGGCCGCAGCCGAGCAGGTAGAGCAGGGCCGTGACGACGACGAGCTTGTCGGCTATGGGATCGAGAAACTTGCCGAACGTGGTGACCTCGTTCCTGCTCCTCGCGAGGTAGCCGTCGAGCTTGTCCGTGGCGGCGAGCAGCATGTAGAAGATCGCCGCGCCGAGGCTGCTCGCCGAGAGGCCGGCGCCGCCGGAGGGAATCGCAAGCTCGACGACGATGAGCCAGACGGGTATGAAGGCCGCCCGGATGGTCGTGACGACGTTCGCGGGAGTCCAGATGGTCTTGGGCCTCTCGCCGCTCTGCTCTGGCACTACTCATCACTCCCGTCGTTCCCGTCTTCCACGATCGTGCCCTCGAGCTCGTAGCAAAAGGCATCGGTCAGCCGGCAGCGCACGACGTCGCCCACGGCGGCCTCCCCCTCCGCGATGTGCACGGCTCCGTCGGTGTCGGGCGCCTGGAACCAGGTATGCCCCACGAGCTCGGGGCCGTCGTCGCCCTCCTCGACGCCGTCGATGATGACGTCGGCCTCCTCGCCCACATGGGACGCCGTGGCGGCGAAGCCCATCTGCTCGGCGAGGTCGACGAGGCGCTGCGTGCGCTCGAGCTTCACGTCGTCGGGCACCTGGCCGTCCATCTCGGCAGCGCGGGTCCCCTCCTCGGGCGAGTAGGAGAAGACCGAGCAGTAGTCCACGCCCTGGTCCTCCAGGAAGGAGACGAGCTCGTCGGCCTCCTCGTCCGTCTCGCCGGGGAAGCCCGCCATGGCGGTCGTGCGGATCACGATGCCGGGGATCTCCGCGCGGAGCCTGTCGAAGAGCGCGGCGAGCTCTGCCGGGGAGCCCTTGCGGCCCATGCGGCGAAGCACCTCGCTCGAGCAGTGCTGGATGGGGATGTCTATGTAGGGCAGCACCTCGTCCACGTCGCGGAACACCGAGACGAGCTCGTCGGTCATGCCCTCGGGCTGCAGGTAGAGGACGCGCACCCAGCCATGGTAGGGCCGCATGGCCTCTGCCACGCGCCTCAGCAGGCCCGCCAGGCTCTCGCCTTCGGCCAGGTCGCTCCCCCACACGCCGGTGTCCTGCCCCACGAGCACGACCTCGCGCACGCCTCCCTCGGCAAGCGCGCGCACCTCGGCCACGATCTCGTCAGCGGGGCGCGAATGGTAGCGGCCGCGGATGTAGGGGATGGCACAGAAGGTGCAGAAGCGGTTGCACCCCTCGGATACCTTGACGAAGGCGGAGGCGCCCTGGACGGTGCGCAGCGGGAGCACGTCATCGGAGATGCCGCCAGGCGTGAGGCCGGGCTCGCCCTCCGGAAGCGGCTCGAGCGAGAGCACCTCGGCCACCACGTCGGCGATGCCGTCCTCCTCGTCGGAGGGGACGAAGGCCGCCACCTCGGGCAGCTCGCTCGGGAGCTCGGCGCCGTAGCGCGAGGGGATGCAGCCGCACATGATGATGGGAACGCTCCGCACGCCCTCCGCCGCCTGCTCGGCGAGCTGGAGCGTGACCTCTATGCCCTCCTGCGTCGCGGAGGCGAGGAAGGAGCAGGTGTTGAGGATGACGACGTCGGCCTCCTCGACCGTGTCCACCTCGACTATCCCCGCGCGCTCGAGCAGGGCGCGCATGCGGTCGGTGTCCACCTCGTTCTTCGCGCAGCCGAGCGTGACCAGCAGCGCATACGCTCGGGTCCTCATGCTTGAGCCTTCCGACATCGGCTTCCTTTCCTGGCTGGCGTCAGCCCGCCGACGAATCCGTCGTCGCTGACGTGTCGGTCGTGTCCGTCGTGGCGGCGTCCGGGTTGGTCCCCGCGATCGTCACCGTGCCCACGCCCGAGGACTTGGAGGTGAACTGCACCTTCTCGCCGTTCTCCGTGACGGTGACGGCGGAGGGGTTGTCCACCTGGATGGTTATGGAATCGGTTACGACGAAGCTCTGCTCCCATGGGCCGGTCATGGTCTCGGCCACGACGCTCGTACCGTCGCATTGTATCTCCACCCAGCTGACCTCGCCGTCCGCGAGGCTCACGGTGACGTCGGTCTCCGTGACCGCCTGGGTGGCCGCCGCCGAGGTGTCGGCCGTGGTCGCGGCGTCGGTGGAGGCGGCGTCGGTCGTGGCGGCGTCCGTGGTGGTCGCGGCCTCGGAGGTGGCGGAGGTGACCGCCGTCACCGAGACGCTCCTGCCCGTGGACTGCGTCGAGGCGGCGCAGGCGCGCATCGCGAAGATGATGATGAGTATGAGCGCGATGGCGAGCACCGTGAGGATGGTGATGACCGCGCGCCGCGGGTCGGAGAAGTACTCCTCGAGCGCGCCCATCACGCCCTTGCGGCGCGGGCGGCGCCTGCGGGAGCGGTTCTGGAGCTGGCGGCGCTCGGTCTCCACGTCGTCGCGCCTCACGCGAGGCCTCTCGCGGCTCGCGATGTTTCGCGAGGAGCGGCGGCCGATGGTGGTGGAGGCCGCCTCGTAGGCGTCGACGTCGTCGTTGTAGCGAAGGTCGTCCACGTAGCGGCTGGGGACGTCCCTCGTGTAGACGTCGCCCGCCCCCCTGCCCGGGGCCGAGACGCTCGGCGCATAGGGGCCGTCCTGCCTGCGGCGCTGCGAGGGCCGCGGGCGCGTGGAGCCCTGGCGCTGCTGGCTCTGCGGGAGGCGGTTCGTGTAGGGGCGCCCCTGCGGATATCCCTGGCGTGCCTCGTCGCCCTGTCCGGGGAGGTAACCCCTGGCCTGGCCCGAGGCCGTGCCATAGCCGGCGCCCGCACGGCTTCCGGCGCCCGAGGGCGCGCGGTATCCCGAGACGGACTCGTAGCCGGTGGGCGTGCGATAGCCGGCCGAGCCATAGCCTGCGGAGCCGTTGTCGCGGTACGGGTCCACGAGCGGGCTGGGGCGGCTGCTCATCCACGACTCGGTGCGCAGGTGCGCGTCGCTCGTCGCGGAGAAGCGGCTCGTGTCGCCCGGCTCGTCGGCCGCGGTGAAGATGCGCTGGTCGGAGGCGAGCGAGCTGCCCGAGCTCACGCGGTCGGTGAGCCCTCGGCTCTCGCGCACCCGGCGCCTGAGCTCGTGGGAGCTCGCATGGTTGGTGGCCTCGTAGAGGTCCTCGGAGAACTGGTCCACCACCTCGCGCGGGTTGAGGCCGAGGTAGCGTGCGTAGCTCGAGAGCATGCCCTGGGCATAGCCCGACTGCGGGATGTTCTCGAAGTCGCCCTCCTCGAACGCTATGAGGACCTGCTCCTTGAGCTTCAGGACCTTGGATGCCTGCGAGATGCTCAGGCCGAGCTCGCGTCTCCTGTTGGCGAGCATCTCGCTGAAACGAGGCCGCGGCATGGCCCTATCGCACCTCCCCGTATTCCGACTCTGCGGCCCGGAGCTCCTCCAGGCCCTTCGCGTCGAGCAGCACCTCGCGCGGCTTGGAGCCGTCGGGAGGCCCCACCACGCCCTTCTGCTCGAGCATGTCCATGATCCGACCGGCCCTAGCGTACCCCACCTTCAGATGGCGCTGCAGCGCGGAGGTCGAACCCAATTGGGATTCCACGACGAGCTGCGCCGCGTCCCACACGAGGGGATCGTCATCGGAGGCGCCGTCTGCGGAGGCCGCGCCGCTCGCCTGCGTGGGTGCCACGGCCGAGAGGATCTCGTCGTGGTAGTCGGGCTCCACCTGGTCCTTCAGGAAGGAGACCACGCTCTCGATCTCGGCGTCGGTCTGGAAGCACGACTGGGCGCGCCGCGGCCGGTGCCCGCGGATCTTGTAGAGCATGTCGCCCTTGCCGAGCAGGCGCTCGGCTCCGTTCTGGTCGAGGATGATGCGCGAGTTCATGCCGTTGTCCACGGCCAGGGCCACGCGGTTGTCGATGTTCGCCTTGATGAGGCCGGTCACGACGTCGGCCGAGGGACGCTGCGTGGCCACGACCAGATGGATGCCGGCCGCGCGCCCGAGCTGGGCGATGCGCACGATGGACGACTCGACGTCCTTGCCCGCCACCAGCATGAGGTCGGAGAGCTCGTCGATGACGATCACGAAGTACGGGACCTTCTCGGGCGGGCGCTCCTCGTCGGCGAAGTCGCCGCGCTCCACGGCCTTGTTGAACGCGGAGATATTGCGCACGCGGTAGCGCTCGAACATCTTGTAGCGCCGGTCCATCTCCGAGACCGCCCACTGCAGGGCCGAGGCGGCCTTGTGGGGGTCGGTGATGACGGGCACGTAGAGGTGCGGCAGGCCCTCGTAGAAGGTGAACTCGACGTGCTTGGGGTCCACCATGATGAAGCGCACCTGCTGCGGCGTCGCCCGCATGAGGATCGACATGATGATGGCGTTCAGGAAGACCGACTTGCCCGAGCCGGTGGTGCCGGCGACGAGCAGGTGCGGCAGCTCGGAGAGGTCCTCGGTGACGGGGTTGCCCTCGGAGTCGCGCCCGAAGGCCACCGCCAGCGGCCCGCCCGAGACGTACGGGAGGACGTCGCCCAGAAGGACCGGCTCGGTCTTGGGATTCGCGATCTCGATGCCCACGAGCGAGGTGCCGGGTATCGGCGAGAAGATGCGCACCGAGCGCGCGGCCAGCGAGAGCGCGATGTCGTCCTGCAGGTTCGTGATCTTGCTCACGCGCTCGCCCTCGCCCATCGACACCTTGAACGTGGTGACGGAGGGGCCGCTCGTCCAGCCGGTGACCTTGCTCGTAAGGCCGAACTCCTCGAGCGTGGACTGCAGGCGCTGCGCCACCTGCGAGAGCTCGGCGCGCGAGACGGCGCCGCCCGCGGAGTTGGGGTTCGTCTCGAGCATGGAGAGCGGCGGCAGCTTGAAGTCCTCGACGGCATCTCCCGGGCGCTCGGGGGTCGTGGCGACCGCGACGGCGACGCCTTGCTTTTCGGGCTCGGACGCGCGCCTCCCCTTCCGCTTGGACTTGGCATCCCCGTCGGCGGGGCTGCCGTCCGCCTTGCCGGAACGCTGCAGGAAGGAGGGGGTGGTGCCGGAGAGAATCTTGGTGGCCGCCTCCTCGGGCAGGGGCATGGCGTCCGCGTCGAGCTCCTCGTCGCCAGAGGCGGCCGCATCCTGTGGGAGCACCATGGTGGCAGCGGCGTCCTGGGCGCCCGGGCGACGAAGGACGCTCGTCTGCCGGTCGCCGATGAAGGTCGTCTGCGCCTCGCCGTTCTCGTCGAGAAGGCTCGCCTGGGCGCACTTCGCGGAGCGGCGGCCACGCCCGGGGGCGGCCAAGGTGGCGCCCGCTGCGAGGTCCTCCGCGGCCTCGTGCGCCGCCCTTGCCTCCGCCTTGGCGCTCGCGCGCTCCTCGCGGCGGACGGCCATCTGCTCGTGCGCCTCCTCCGCGCGGGCGCGGACCTTGGCGACGAGGTCGGAGATGGAGAAGCCGCACACGATGACGCCCGCGACGATGACGCCTATGAGGATGACGGTGCCCACCGGCTGGCCGAAGAGGGTCACGAGCGTCCATGCGACGCCGCCGCCCACGTAGCCGCCCGCATGGGAGAGCGCGGGCTCTCGCAGGGCGGCGGAGGCGTCCGTCGCGACGCCGGGGTAGCCGATGGAGAGCAGGCTCAGGACGGCGATCACGACGAGCGTGAGGCCTATCGCGGAGCGCGCGGAGATGGGCAGGTCCGACTTCACGAAGAAGGTGAGGCCGAAGAGCAGGATGGCGATGGGCACGAGCATGGCGCCCACGCCGAAGCCCTGCTGGAGCGCCATGCGCACGGACGAGGTGACGATGGCCGTGCTCGACGACGCCAGGGCGAGGCCGAGCGCGAGCGCGACCACCACGATCAGGACGCCCGCGATGTCGTTTCGCGCGGCGGCGTCCACGATCGGGGCAGACGAGCGACGGGCCGCCGCTCCCCTGCTTCCGCCCTTGCTCCTCTTTGCTGCGTTTGAGCTGCGACGAGAGGCCATCTGCGCTAGGCCTCCAAGATGGTGGCAATCACGAGCGGACGCGTGTGCGTCTGGTTCCAGAGGTAGTTGGAGAGGGAGTTGCGCGCCGTCTTGCGCATCGCGTCGAGGCCGGCGCCGGAGCCGCCGCGCGCCCCGTCGATGGCGTTCTGGACGCATACGCGGGCGCCCTCGACCATGGAGGGGTCCTCGAAGGTGACGCCGCGGGACTCCACCTGCACGTCGGTGACCCTCCCGGTGGCCTTCGAGAGCATGGCCACGCAGGAGACGACGCCGTCCTCGGCAAGGCGCTTGCGGTCGCGGAGCACGGCCGGGCCGGTCTCGCCCACCTGGGAGCCGTCGACGTAGACGATGCCGGACTCCACGGGCTCGCCGCGCCTCACCTTGCCGTCGCGCATGACGAGGCTCTCGCCATTGTCCAGCACGAAGATGTTCTTCTCGGGGATGTGCATCTCGCGCGCGAGCCGGGCGTGGGCGCGCAGGTGGACCGCCTCGCCGTGGACCGGCATGAAGTTCTTCGGCTTCGTCATGGCCAGCATGAGCTTGAGCTCCTCGGCAGATCCGTGGCCCGAGACGTGCACGAGGGCGTTGGACTTGTCGTAGATGGCGCAGCCGATCTTGGAGAGCGAGTTGATGATCCCCTGGACGCTCTTCTCGTTGCCGGGCACCGGGGTGGCAGAGATGATGACCGTGTCGTCCGCGGTGATGGAGAGCGACTTGTGCTCGCCGGTGGCCATGCGCGCGAGCGCCGAGAGCGGCTCGCCCTGGCTGCCGGTGCACAGGACCACGATCTTGTCGTCGGGAATCTCGTCGACGCTGTAGGCGTCGATGATGTCCTTGTCGGCGATCCTGAGGTAGCCGAGCTCGCGGGCGATGCGGGTGTTGGTGACCATGGAGCGGCCGGTGACCACGACCTTGCGCCCCACCGCAACCGACCAGTCGCAGACCTGCTGCAGGCGATGGATGTGCGAGGAGAAGCTCGCGACGAAGACCCTGCCCTGGGCGTTCTTGATGATGTGGCGCAGGGCGGCGCCCACGGCAGCCTCGGAGGGGGTGAAGCCCGGGCGGATGGCGTTGGTGGAGTCGCTCATGAGCAGGTCCACGCCCTGCTCGCCGAACTTGGCGATTGCCTGGTAGTCGGGGGTGACGCCGTCGATGGGGGTCTGGTCGAGCTTGAAGTCGCCCGTGTGCAGGACGGTGCCCTGCGGGGTCTGGATGAACAGGCCCAGCGCGGCCGGGATGGAGTGGGTCATCGAGAAGAAGTCGATGCCGAAGCAGCCCAGCTGGATGTGGTCGCCGTCCTTGACCTCCTGGAACTTGGGGTTCTTGAGCTTGTGCTCCTCGAGCTTGCCCTTCACGAGGCCGAGCGTGAGCTTGCTGGAGAAGATGGGCACGTTGCGGTTGAGGTCGGCCAGGAGGTACGGCAGCGCGCCGGTGTGGTCCTCGTGGCCGTGGGTGATGATGATGCCGCGGAGCCGGTCCTCGTTCTCCAGGACGTAGGTGTAGTCGGGCAGGACGAGGTCGATGCCCGGCTGGTCGTCGTTGGGGAACATGATGCCGGCGTCGACGAGGATCATGTCGCGCCCGCATTCGAACGCGGTCATGTTCTTGCCTATGCCGTCAAGGCCGCCGAGGGGGATCACCCTGAGCGGCGGGGTTCTCTTTGCCATATGACTCTTGTTCCTTCCATGCGTTTGGCGTTCGTTTGATGCATATGCTTCGGTCCGCGCGTCCGACGCCGGGCCGTACGACTGACGTGACGTCTTCGAGATGCCGCCTTGTATTGTAATCGAGACGCGGCACAGCACGCCATGCCCCGCGCCCTGCGAGGACGCGGGGCCCACATCCCACATACAAGCAAGGGCCCGGCGCGCGTGCGTCGGGCCCTCGGCTAGGTGCGTGATGCCTTACGCGTTGTGGCGACGCCTCGGCTGACGGCCGCCGTTGCCGGCGTTGCCGCCGTCGCCGGGATGGCGATGCGACGTGGTGCCGTTGCCGGACTTGCCGCCGTTGCCGCGGTCGGAGCGCTCGTGGCGCTCGTGGCGCTCGGATGCGCCCGGGACCTCGGGCTTGTCGAGGCGGTCGAGCGAGATCTTGCCCTTCTCGTCCACGTCGAGGACCTTCACGCGGACCTCGTCGCCGATGCTGAGCACGTCCTCGACCTTGTCCACGCGGCCCTTGGCGACGCGGGAGATGTGCAGCAGGCCGTCCTTGCCGGGCAGCAGCTCGACGAAGGCGCCGAAGGGCTGGATGCCCACGACGCGGCCGGTGTACTCCTCGCCCACCTCGGGGACCTTGACGATGGCCTTGATGCGCTCGGCGGCCTCGTCGCCCGCGTCGCCGGTGCCGGCGATGAAGACGGTGCCGTCCTCCTGGATGTCGATCGTGGCGCCCGTGTCGTCCTGGATGCCGCGGATGACCTTGCCGCCG
>CADBMC010000033.1 GCA_902795635.1 uncultured Coriobacteriaceae bacterium
CAACCGCGCCATCGGCAACGGCGAGGGCGGCTTCTACGTCAAGGAGCCCAAGACCGCCAGCAGCTGCCGCACCATCCCGCTGACGCAGCACACCTACAACATGCTCTGCGCCATGCGCAAGAGCGCCGAGCACATCGCCTTCGAGCACAACCTGCGCTTCGGCGACCCCTACATCCTGGGCACGCAGGAGGAGGACAGCCGTTTCTACAACCCCACCCAGCTGGGCAAGGACTTCGCGGCCTTCTGCGCGATGAACTGCTTCGAGTGTACCTTCCACGACCTGCGCCACACCTTCGCGACCATGATGATCGGCAACGGGTGCGACGTGCGCACGGTGGCCAGCTACCTGGGGCACGCGAGCGTCTCGATAACGCTGGACATCTACGCCGACGTGGACCCGGGCGCCAAGCGCGCGGCCGTCGACAAGGTGCTCGAGTCGTTCGACGTGGACGAGAGCTTCCTGGACGGCTACATCGACTGGGACACGCCGCCCTCCAAGCGCAGGGAGAGCGCCTCGGCCGTCTCGTTCACCGAGGAGCAGCTGCTCGCGATGCTCGACGACATCCGCAGGCAGAAGGGCGAAGGGGGTGCTGCCGCATGCGCGTAGCGAAGGCCATCTGGAAAATCTGCCGCTGGCTGTTCAGATCGGTGTTCAGGTTCATGTGAGGACGTGCGGCAGATGCTGATATGTGGTATTATCAAAATCCCTACTTACCCTACTTGTAGGATTGGAGAGGAAAATGGCACCGACGATGTTCGCAGACACGGCAAAGGTCATGCCCAAGGGGCAGGTGACCATCCCCAAGGACGTGCGGAGCGTGCTCGGCGTAGAGAGCGGCGACCGCGTGACGTTCCTGGTGGAGGGCACCTCGGTCCGCGTGGTGAACGCGGCGTCGTACGCCATGCAGATGCTCCAGCAGGAGATGGCCGGCGAGGCGGCCCGCGCGGGCATCGCGTCCGAGGAGGACGTCATGGACCTCGTCGCCTCGGTCCGCTCGGAGGCTTGATCCCAGTGAAGGTGTTCCTCGACACGAACATCCTGGTCTCTGCGGCCCTCTTCCCCCAGGGAAGCCCCGCCCATGCGTACGAGAAGGCCACGCACGCGCCCTACAAGGCAATCGTCAGCGACGTGGTCGTGTCGGAGCTGCGCGACGTGTTCGCGCGGAAGTTCCCTAAGAAGCTCGACGTGCTCGACCGTTTCTGGGCGATAGCCACGGAGGACGTCGAGGTCGTGGGCACGCCCGAACTCGAGCAAGACGCAGAGGGCGCGGTGCGGGACGTGAAGGACCGCCCCATCCTGAGGGCGGCCATCGCATGCGGCGCCGACGTGCTCGTAACGGGCGACAAGGACTTCCTGGAATCCGGGCTGACCACCCCGCGCATCATGACCGCAGCCGAGTTCCTGGCACTGTAGCAACCGTCAATAGCCAATCACGAAAGGCGGCTCGCGGGCCGCCTTTTCAATGCGCCCTCAATTCCCCTCCCATCGGCAATGCAGGCTGCCCTGCTTCCATGCGCCCTCCTGAATGCCCGCACCCAGCGCTCCTTCTAGCCTGCCAGCCTCATCGGGAACCCCGCGCGGCGCAAGGGCCGCGAAAACTTTTTGCCGCCCGCTTCCAGGCCCATGGGCAAAAACTCGAGCCTGGCGGTTTCGCTTTCCCCCTTGCCGCCGCACAGGAACCCCGATGCCCCCGCAGGCACGAAGGCCCGCAATGGGGCGGGCGAGATACCTAGGAGGTCATCACCATGGGAAACAGGGCAGTCATCACCACGCCGGACAAGCGCATCGGGTTGTACCTGCATTGGAACGGCGGGCGCGACACCATCGAGCCGCTGCTGGCCTACTGCGACATGCAGGGCTACCGTCCGCCGAGCACGGACTGCTATGGCTGGGCGCGCCTTGCCCAGGTCATCGGCAACTTCTTCGGCGGGGAGCCCTCGGTGGGCATCGACACGTACCAGCGCCTGCAGAGCGCGGGCGACGACAACGGCGTCTACGTCATCGACGGCTGGAGGATCGTCGAGCGCATCGAGCCCTACGAAGGGTTCCGCGAGCAGGACGAGTACGGCTTCGACGAGATGCTCAAATGCTTTGACAGGCGCATGCCGGAGGGCGAGCAGCTGGGCGAGTACCTGGATGCACAGGAGGTGCCCACATCCGAGCTTGAAATCGGCGACGAGGTCTGGATGCGCACCTATGATGGGCTCATGTACTACCCGGTCGTCGGCTTCGGCGGCAAGGGCAAGGTCAACGGGGTCGTGCGCGAGGGCGTGCCTTACGTGGCGTTCTACGACCACGACGGCGACTACAGTTGGAACTCCAACAACTACGTGGACGGCGATGTCTGCCGCATCCGTCCGCGCAAGTAGCATCACATACAAATATGGCGCGGGTCGCAGTTGGGCCCGCACCGGAAAGGGGCTTCCCGCAACTGCAATCCGCTACATACTCCGCTTCGCCCGCTGGCTGTTCAGGGCCGCATTCGCCTAAGACGAGAGCTGTTCCCATTCCTTTCGCGTGATGCAGCTCACGTGCTCGGTTCGCCTCTCGCCCATAAGCGGGACATCGACGCCCTCGCATGTCCGCTGGTAGCGGAAACCGCACTTTTCCTGCACCCGCCAGGACCGATTGTTGCCCTCGTAGTACCCCGGCCAGACCCTGGCAAGATCGAGGTCTTCGAATGCATGCCGCAGAATCGCCTCCGAAGCCTCGGACATGATGCCCCGGCCCCAGAACGGCCTGCCCAGCCAGTAGCCCAGCTCCGCCTCGTCGTCGGCATCAGCCAGGTCCGCGTCGTCGCCGAACTTCAGCGCTATCGCACCGATGGCCCTGCCGTCGTCCTTCAGGCACACGGCGTAGGTCTCCGGCGCGGCGAACACGGTTCCGATTATCTCTCTGCTTTCTTCAACGCTCTGATGCGAAGGCCAGCCCGCGATCGGCCCCACTGCCGGGTCTCTTGCATACTCGTAGAGGCTATCGGCATCGCCGTCCTGCCAGCGGCGCAGCACCAGCCGATTGGTCTCGATTGTCTCTTGCGACGAAGTCAACACGTCCTCCTTTTGCCGCAAATAATTCTACCGCTCTCGACGACGGGCGCATCGAAGCAAGAACCCAGCACCACCTTGGCCTTAGCCACCTTACGCGACCTCCTGGCCATGAGCCCACCACCCAGCGGGCAAGCCTTGAGCCTTCCGCAGCTTCATCGAGAACCCCTCAACAGGCTGCAAGGGCCGCGAAAAACTTTTCGGCTATCACACAAGACCATGGCCGAAAACTCAAGCCCTCCGGGTTTTCGCATTCCCCCCTTGCAGCCTCCGGGAACCTCGATGGCAGCGAAGCCACAAGGCCAGCCCGCAGGGGGCGGGCCGAAAACCTTAGGAGGTCATCATGAACAAGGCAACCAAGACCAAGGCGATGCAGGGCATCCGCAAGTTCCTGGAGATGCGCGGCTTCGAGATCGTCGAGGACGGCTGGAAGAGCGGCAAGAACCGCATCGACTTCGTGGCCCGCGACGAGGACGACCTGGTGTTCGTGGACTGCCACGTGCACGGCGACACCGGCGAGGGATTCCCGGCCGACGCCCCGGACCGTGCGACGAGCGAGCGGGTGGCGGCAGCCTACCTGGCGCAGCATGACGGGCTGGAGCAGACCATGATCCGCTTCGACATCGTGAGCATGCTGGTTCTGAGCAACGATCGCGCGATGGTTCGCCACTACCGCAACGCGCTTTCCGTCGCGTAGGACCTCCACGCGGCGTCAAAGCAGCCCCTGGCTGGGCCACGCAGCTCGGCCAGGGCTATCTATATCCAGCCCTCCTGCCGGTACACCAAGATGCCTCAAGCAGGAGGGCTGGGTGTTTGCTATTGCGCCCGCTTGATGCGCTTGCTACTCGGGATGGTCGTCGCTATCTCACGAAGCCGGTTGAGCGAAATCTGGTACTGCCCGTTCTTGGGAAGCTCCTTCCCCTTGACCAAGTCCCACGCCGGTGCGCCAGGCCCGTTGTAGACCTCTTCGAACGTGCCGTCTTTGGCAAGGCGAAAGACAATCAGGTAGTCGGGACGCTCGCCTATCCCGATCCTGCTCCCC
>CADBMC010000034.1 GCA_902795635.1 uncultured Coriobacteriaceae bacterium
GGAGATGCTGCGCGAGACCTCCGACCCCGACGAGAAGGAGATGCTTCAGGAGGACCTGTCCTCCAACGAGGCAAAGCTTCCGGCGCTCGAGGAAGAGATCAAGGTCATGCTCATTCCGGGCGACCCCAACGACGAGAAGGACACCATCGTCGAGATTCGCGGCGCTGCTGGTGGCGACGAGGCTGCCATCTTTGCCGGCGACCTCTTCAAGATGTACGAGCGCTTTGCCGCAAGTCGTGGCTGGAAGATTGAGGTCTTCTCGGCCAGCCCATCGGACGCCGGCGGATTCAAGACCATCGAATTCAAGGTCACGGGCGATAAGGTCTACTCGGTCATGAAGTTTGAGGGCGGCGTTCATCGCGTCCAGCGCGTGCCGGTCACCGAAAGCCAGGGCCGCATCCAAACCTCCACGGCCACCGTGGTCGTCATGCCCGAGGCAGACGACATCGACATCCAGATTGCCCAGGAGGACCTGCGCATCGACACCTACTGCGCGAGTGGCCCCGGCGGACAGGGCGTCAACACCACCTACTCCGCCGTGCGCATCACCCACCTGCCCACCAACACGGTGGTGCAGTCGCAGGACCAGCGCTCCCAGATCCAGAACCGCGAGGTGTGCATGCAGATGCTGCGCGCCCGCCTCTACGAGATGGAGCTCGAGAAGCAGCAGAGCGAGCAGGGCGCCGCGCGCCTGGCGCAGATCGGCCACGGCAACCGCTCCGAGAAGATCCGCACCTACAACCAGCCGCAGGACCGCGTCACCGACCACCGCATCGGCTTCAACGGCACCTACAACGGCGTGCTTCTGGGCGACACCCTGGGTTCGGTGATCGAGGCGCTTGCCGCCGCCGACCGCGCCGAGAAGCTCGCCCAGGCGGTGTAAGACCGAGGGCATCATGCCTGCACAGGAGCCTTGGACCATCCAGCGCGTCCTCGACTGGACGCGTGGCTATCTCGAGCGCAAGGGCGACGAGCATCCGCGCCTCTCTACGGAGTGGATCATCTCGTACGTGACCGGCCTCTCGCGCGTTGAGATCTACACCAACTTCGACCGTCCGCTCACGCCCGACGAGCTCACGCGCATGCACGCGGCCATCGAGCGCAGGGCGTCCGGCGAGCCCCTGCAGTACGTGACGGGCGAGATGGCGTTCCGCCACATCGTGCTCACCTGCGAGCCGGGCGTGCTCATCCCCAGGCCCGAGACGGAGGTCCTCGTGGACTGCGCGCTCGAGGCGCTGGACGCGCGCGGCGAGGAGGCCGGGCCGGCGCAGGCGCTAGAGATCGGATGCGGCACGGGCTGCATCTCCCTCTCGCTCGCCTCGGAGCGGCCGGGCACCCACGTCGTGGCCACCGACGTCTCGCCCACGGCGGTCGCGCTCTGCAAGCGCAACCGCGACGCGTTGGGCCTCGAGGATGCCGTCGAGGTGGTCGAATGCGACCTGGCGGAAGGGGTCGAGGCGCCCGAGGGCGGCTTCGACCTGCTGGTCTCGAACCCGCCCTACATCCCCACCGAGGTGCTGGCGCGAGAGGTCCCGCCCGAGGTCGTGGACTTCGAGCCCCATCTCGCGCTCGACGGCGGCGCCGACGGGCTCGATGTGTTCCGCCGCATCCTCGCCGTGGTGCCCGGCCTCCTCGCGCCCGGCGGCACGATGTGCGTCGAGCTCTACGAGGGCTCGCTCGACCAGGCGAGCGACCTCGTCGCCGAGGCGGGTGGCTGGCAGCCGGCGCGCATCGTGGAGGACCTCACGCATCGGCCGCGCATCCTCGTAGCAGCTCGGGAGGCGTGAGCCATGGGCGACGTCGTTCGCGTGAGCCAGTCGTCGCCCGAGCCGGAGGCGCTCGAGCGCGCGGCGGAGGTGCTCCTCGGCAAGGGCACGCTCGTCATGCCAACGGACTCCGTCTATGGCATCGGGTGCGCCGCCCTGCCGGACAACCCGGCGCACGAGCGCATCTTCGCCATCAAACGCCGCGACCGCTCGCTCACCCTGCCTTGGCTCCTGGCGGACGCCTCCGACCTCGGCCGCTTCTGCGCGGACGCGCCAGAGTGGGCCTACGCCGTGGCTCAGGCGTTCTGGCCGGGCGCCCTCACGCTCGTGGTGAGGGCATCGGATGAGGTGCCCGCCTGCTACCTGCGCGATGACGGCACCATCGCCCTGCGCGTCCCGGACTCCGAGCTCGTGCGCGCGCTCGCCCGCATGGTCGGCGTTCCTCTGCCCACCACCAGCGCGAACCTGCACGGCCTGCCCGCGGCGGGCTCGTTCTCCGACCTCGACCCGCGGCTCGTCGCCGAGGCCGACCTCACGCTGGACGCGGGAGAGCTTCCGCTCGGCGTGGCATCCACTATCGTCGACTGCACGGCGGGCCGTCCGCGGATCGTGCGCGAGGGTCCCATTGCCCCAGGCGCGATCGAGGAGGTTGCCCATGGTGCACGAGGACATAGCGTTTCCCTCTCATGACGGCCACAACACGTGCCGCGGCGACCTGTGGATGCCCGATGACGGCGAGCCCAGGTGCGTGGTGCAGATCGTCCACGGCATGGTTGAGCACCTGCTGCGCTACGAGGACGTGGCCCAAGCCCTCGTGGGCAAGGGCTACGCTGTCTGCGGCATCGACCATATAGGCCACGGGCGCACCTGCCCCGACCCGGCCCAGCGCGGCGTCTACGACCCCAAGCAGGGCGCCTCGCAGATGGTCGAGGACCAGCACACGCTCCGCACCAGCATGCAGGGCCGCTTCGAGGGCGTGCCCTACGTCCTGCTCGGCCACTCGATGGGCTCCTTCGTCACTCGCTGCTACATTGGCCGGCATGGCGAGGGGCTCTCCGGCGCCATCGTGATGGGCACCGCATGGCAGCCCAAGGCCGCGCTCGCCCTGGCCAAGGCGCTCGCGAGCATCGTGGGCGGCATCAAGGGGCGGGACTATCGCTCGGACTTCCTCGACAGCCTCGGCGCGGGCGGCTACAACAAGGCCTTCGAGGGGACCGGCGCCAAGACGGGCTTCGAGTGGCTCTCGCGCGACCCGCAGCGCGCCATCGACTACGCGGCCGACCCCGACTCCGGATGGCAGTTCTCCGCAAGCGGCGACTACGTCCTGTACTGCTTGCTCGACGAGGCGGAGGACGCCAAGGCCATTGCGCGCGTGCCGAAGGACCTTCCGATATTCGTGGTCTCGGGCGCGGACGACCCGGTGGGCGCGCAGGGCAAGGGGCCGGTGGCCACGTTCCAGGCCCTCAAGAAGGCCGGCGTGGCCGACGTCGAGCTCCAGCTCTACGAGGGCGCCCGCCACGAGATCCTGGGCGAGACGAACAAGGACGAGGTGCTCGCGGACATCCTCGGCTGGCTCGAGGCCCACGTGCTGGCGAAGGAAGGCGCGTCCTGCTAAGCGTCGTCCTGGGATAAGATGCATAGCATACGAGCACATGCGAGGCCGCATGCCCCTCGCCGAAGACAGACGACAGCCGACAGGTTTTGGCGGCTTCGCATGCGCGGCGGGGCGCGATGCGTGACACCCTAGCTGTTGGGTCATGCGATGACGACTCGGCCGTCGCATGCACGAGCGTCGGAAGAGGCACCATGCCAGCAGAGGTCTTCTCAACAGCAACCACGCATCCGAGCCCCGAGGCGATCGACCGCGCGGCGGAGGTCATCTCCTCCGGCGGGATAGCGCTGTTCCCCACGGACACCGTCTATACGGTGGCCTCGCTCGCGGTCGCCGGGAGGCGGATCTCGGGCGGGGTGGCTCGCCTGCGCAACTTCAAGCGGCGCGGCTTCGGGCCGTCGTTCCCCTGGCTCGTCACGTCCGCGGCAGACCTCGACGTCTATGGGATGGACGTCTCCGACGACGCGCGGCGCCTGGCGCAGGCGTTCTGGCCGGGCGGCCTCTCCATCGTGGTGCATGCGAGCTCGGCGGTCCCGCGCTCGCTCGCGCACCGGAACGGCTCCATCGCTCTGAGGCTGAGCGCAAGCCCCGTCGTCTCGGCCATCATCAGCCTGGTCGACCGGCCGCTGGTCTCCACCGGGGCGAACGAGCACGGAGCGCCGCCTCCCACGGCCTTCTCGGACATCGTCCCCGAGGTCCTCGACGCCGTGGACGTCGCGCTCGACGGCGGGGACGCGGAAGGCGCCGGGCATTCCACGGTCGTGGACTGCACGGGCACCCAGCCGCGGATTCTGCGCGAGGGGGTCGTCTCGCGGGCAGAGGTGGACGAGGCGCTGGGATATCGCACGCCCCTGGTCTAGGCGCAGGGGATGGGGCTCGCGCCGCAGGAGGCGCGAGCAGGCGGGAACGCGAAGCCCCGCACATGGACAGGCAGGCTAGGGATTCGAAAGGACCCTCATCATGAACACCATCGTCGACGGCGTGTTGGGAAGCCTCCGCACAGGCGCGGGGGACGCGATGCGAAACATGCAGGCCGATGACCGGCAGGGCTACATCATGGCGCTCGACGCGGGCACGACGAGCGTGCGGGCGATCCTGTTCGACGAGTACGGGATGAAGGTGGCGCAGGCCCAGCGCTCGCTCACCATGGTCTACCCGAACCCCGGCTGGGTCGAGCAGGACCCGGTGGAGATCCTCTCGCGCCAGATTGCCTGCATGATCGAGGTCCAGTTCAAGACGGGCATCCATTCCGACCGCATCCGCGCCGTGGGCATCACGAACCAGCGCGAGACCGTCGTGGTGTGGGACCGTCGCACGGGCCAGCCCATCTACAACGCCATCGTGTGGCAGTGCCGGCGCACCGCCCCCATCGTCGACGCGCTTGTGGCCGACGGCTACGCCGACCTGATCCGCGAGCGCACGGGGCTCATACCCGACGCGTACTTCTCCGGCAGCAAGATCAAGTGGATCCTCGATAACGTCGAGGGCGCCCGCGAGATGGCCGATGCCGGCGAGCTCATGTGCGGCACCATCGACACCTGGCTCATCTATAACCTCACGCACGGCCAGGTCCACGCCACCGACTACACGAACGCCAGCCGCACGATGCTCTTCGACATCCACAAGCTGCGCTGGGACGACGAGCTGTGCGGCATCCTCGGCGTGCCGCGCTCGATGCTGCCCGAGGTGCGGCCCTCGGCCGGCGACTTCGGCCGCGTGAGCTCCGACGTCATGACCCACCACCCGCCCATCGCGGGCGTGGCCGGCGACCAGCAGGCGTCGCTGTTCGGGCACTGCTGCTTCGAGCCGGGCAACGTCAAGAACACCTACGGCACCGGGTGCTTCCTGCTCATGAACACCGGCGAGGAGGCCAAGCTCTCCCAGAACGGCCTCATCACCACCATCGGCATCGCCGAGGGCGGCCATATCGAATACGCGCTCGAGGGCTCCGTGTTCCAGGCCGGCTCCACGATCCAGTGGCTGCGCGACGAGCTCGGGATCATCAAGACCTCTGCCGAGACCTGCGACATCGCGCGCTCCATCCCCGACAACGGCGGCTGCTACCTGGTGCCCGCCTTCACGGGCCTCGGCGCGCCGTGGTGGAAGCCGGACGCGCGCGGGCTCGTGTGCGGCATCACGCGCGACACCGACCGCGCCCACCTCGTCCGCGCCGCGTGCGAGTCCATGGCGTACCAGACCTACGACATCCTGCGCGCCATGGAGGCCGACGCCGGCAGGCCCATCAAGGAGCTCGCCGTGGACGGTGGCGCGTCGAAGAACGACTTCATCATGCAGTTCCAGGCAGACCTCCTCGACCTCGAGGTGGTCCGCTCCGAGATCGACGAGACCACGGCCCTCGGCGCCGCCTACCTGGCCGGGCTTGCCACCGGCGTCTGGGAGGACCGCGCGGAGCTCGCATCCATGCGCCGCTCCGCCGCGCGCTACTCGCCCTCCATGGACGCACCCGAGCGCGAGCGGCTCCTCGCAGGCTGGCGCGAGGCGGTCCGTCGCGCCATAGCCTAGCGGCGTTCCCAAGCGCGATCGCGAAGCCCGGGCGCGCGCCCGGGCTCCCCTGCCGCATTGGCGGCCGCTGGAAACCCCGAGCGGCCGCGGGCGAGCAGGGCGGCGTGCGCTACCCTTATGACATTGCCGGAGGTGGCTGTTCGCCACGGGAGAGGAGAGGCATCCATGAAGATCGCCATTGCGTCCGACCACGGCGGGTTCCCCCAGAAGGCGCCCCTTGCCGACCACATCCGTGGCATGGGCCACGAGGTCGTGGACTTCGGGCCCGAGACGGGCGACAGCGTCGATTACCCCGACTACGCCGTGCCCGTCGCCCATGCCGTCGCCTCGGGCGAGTGCGACTACGGCATCCTCATCTGCGGGACGGGCCTCGGCATGGCCATCGCCGCCGACAAGGTGCCCGGCATCCGCGCCGTCCCGGTGCAGACGGAGGAGTTCTGCAAGCTCTCGCGCGAGCACAACAACGCGAACGTCCTGTGTCTCTCCGGCCGCTTCGTCGAGCTCGAGACGAACGAGCGGCTTGTGGACATCTTCCTCGGCACCGAGTGGGCGGGCGGCCACCATGCGGCCCGCGTGGCCAAGATCGCCGAGCTCGACCGCGGCATGGCGCACCTCGTGGGAAGCGACCCCGACATCGCCAAGGCCATCGACGACGAGCTCGCCCGCGAGCGCTCCTCCGTCGAGCTCATCGCGAGCGAGAACTTCGTCTCCCTTGCGGTCATGGAGGCGGTCGGCTCCCCGCTCACCAACAAGTACGCTGAGGGCTACCCCGGCAAGCGCTACTACGGCGGCTGCTGGGCGGTGGACGAGGCCGAGGAGATCGCGCGCTCTCGCGCGAAGGAGCTCTTCGGCTGCGGCTTCGCGAACGTCCAGCCGCACTCGGGCGCCCAGGCAAACTACGCCGCCCTCGCCGCCGTGGCGAGTCCGGGCGACACCATCATGGGCATGTCGCTCGACTGCGGCGGCCACCTCACTCATGGCTCGCCGGCCAACTTCTCCGGCAAGCTCTACGACGTAGTGCCCTACGGACTCGACCCGGAGACGGAGCGCATCGACTACGACGAGGTGGCACGCCTCGCCGCCGAGTGCAAGCCGAAGGTGATCATCGCCGGCGCGAGCGCCTACCCGCGCATCATCGACTTCGAGCGCTTCGCCCAGATCGCCCACGACAACGGCGCCGTGCTCATGGTGGACATGGCCCACATCGCCGGCCTCGTGGCCACCGGCTCGCACCCCTCGCCCATAGGCCTTGCCGACATCGTCACCACGACGACGCACAAGACCCTGCGCGGGACGCGCGGCGGCATGATCCTCACCAACGACGAGGCGCTCGCCAAGAAGGTCAACTCCGCCGTGTTCCCCGGCTCGCAGGGAGGCCCGCTCGAGCACGTCATCGCCGGCAAGGCCGTGGCCTTGGGCGAGGCGCTGCAGCCGTCCTTCAAGACCTACATCGACCACGTGGTGGAGAACGCCGCGGCGCTCGGGCGTGGCATGGCCAGTCGCGGGCTTCGCCTCGTGACCGGCGGCACCGACAACCACCTGCTGCTCGTGGACCTCACCACCGTGGCGGGCGGCGAGGTCACCGGCAAGCAGCTCGAGCGCGCCCTTGAGTCGGTGGGCATCACGGTGAACAAGAACACGATCCCGGGCGAGAAGCGCTCGCCGTTCGTGACGAGCGGCATCCGCGTGGGCTCGGCCGCAATCTCCACCAGGGGCTTCGACGCCAAGGAGTGCGAGCGCATCGGCGAGCTCATAGGCGACGTCACCGCAAGCATCGACGACGAGGCCAAGCTGTCCTCGGTGCGCGACGAGGTGGCCGGCATGCTCGCGCTCCATCCCCTCTATCCGGAGCTCGGATAGGCAGGATGCGCAGCGCTCCGGACGAAAAGAGTATGATTTGTCGCGTTCCTGAAGGGTATCTGGAAGTCGAATGCGGAGATGACCAAGATACATCCCGCTTCGGTTGGTCGCGATGTTCTATTGGAGGTGTGGCTTCGATGACGTGGCAGGCGGTGGCTCTGGGATGTGCCTGTGGCCTTCTGGCCAGCTTGCCTGCCGCATGCGTGTCGAGGTCGCTCCTGCAGGATCGCGGCGGCATCGCGTGCGTCCGCGCGGGGCTCGTCTACGTGCTCGCCTCGTACATGGCGCTCGCATTCGTCGTCGCGTTCGTCTGGAGCATCGCGCCGACGCAGGTAGCCGGCTTCGCGGTCGCCATGGCGATCGCGTTCGTCACGGCATGGCTCGCGATGGGCCTCAGGACGTGGCGGGAGCCGCAGGAGCAGGACGCGTAGGGCGGAGGTAGACGTTTCGTGGATGCTTTCAGCAAGCTGCCTGACGAGCTCAATGCGCTCGTGGAGAGCTTCAAGTCCCATGCCGCATGGGGCAACCTGCAGGTGGGCGTCACCCAGTACTCGTTCTACATGTACATAGCCTGCATCTTGCTGCTGGTGCTGGTGTTCCGCTTCTGCGCGAAGCAGAAGGGCCAGCTCGTCCCCAAGGGGCGCTTCGTCAACGCCATGGAGTACGGGGTCGAGTTCGTGCGCGACAGCATCCTGTCCGACTCGCTGGGCGACACGTGGCGCAAGCACTTCCCGTTCCTGGCCACGGTCTTCTTCTTCGTGCTCATCAACAACATGCTCGGCCTCATCCCGGGCATGCACCCCGGCACCGGCTGCATTGGCACCACGGCCGCGGTCGCGCTCATGAGCTTCGTCTACTTCATCGTCGTGGGCTGCCGCAAGCGCGGCGTGTGGGGCTACATCAAGAGCCTCGCGCCCAAGGGCGTCGCGTTCCCCATCAACATCCTGGTCTGGCTCATCGAGGTGTTCTCCACCTTCCTGCGCCTGATCACGCTGGCCGTCCGACTCTTCTGCAACATGTACGCCGGCCACATCGTCATGGGGACCTTCGCGATCCTGGCATCGCTGTTCTTCGAGCCGCTGCTCCAGCAGGTCACGGCCCAGGCGCTCGCCGGGTCCCTGGCCTCGGTGGCATGGATCGCCGTGCTCATCATCATCTACCTCGTGGAGATGCTCGTCGCCTTCATCCAGGCCTACGTCTTCACGCTGCTTTCCACCGTGTATGTGCAGCTCGCTGAGCAGGACGACTAGGCTCGCGGCGCACGTATAGCAAGGTCACAAGGGCTCAGTGACGGGTCCGTCAAGGGAGGAAGAAAATGGGAGTTATCGGTTACGGTATGTGCGTCATCGGCGCCGGCCTCGGCATCGGATTGGCTGCGTATGCCGCAGCGACGAGCATGGCACGTCAGCCCGAGGTCCAGGGGCGTCTGTTCACGGTGTTCATCCTCGCTTCCGCATTCATCGAGGCTCTGGCCCTGATCGGATTCGTCGTCACCCTCATCGGCTAGGAGAGGGAAGAACGGCAATCCGCAATGGAGGATCGATGAGTTCACATCAGAATCACCAGGCCCGCATCGGGGTAACGCTGCTGGCCGCTGCGGGGCTGCTCGTGGGGCTGTCCGGGTGCTCGCTCTCGGACGGCGCGACCATCCTCATCCCCAAGCCCGCCGAGTTCATCCCGTCGCTCATCGCGTTCATCATCATCTGGATCGTGCTCTCGAAGCTCGCATGGCCGAGCGTCCTCAAGACGCTGGACGACCGCCAGGCCAAGATCCAGGGCGACTTCGATGCGGCGCAGAAGTCGCGCCAGGAGGCCGCGGACGAGAAGGAGCGCTACGCAGCCCAGCTGGCGGACGCCAACGACAAGGCCAACGAGATCATCGCCGAGGCGAAGCGCCAGGCCGAGGAGGAGCGTTCGCGCATCCTCGCGAAGGCGCAGCAGGACGCGGCGGCGACCATCGCCAAGTCGCGCGAGGCAGTCGAGTCCGAGCGCCGCAAGGCCGTCATCGAGCTCTCGAGCTCGGTCGTCGACCTTTCCGTCGAGATCGCGTCCAAGATCATCGGCGAGAGCGTCAGCGAGGAAGAGCAGCGCCGCCTTGCCGAGAAGTACCTCGAAGAGGTAGGTACCAACGATGACGAAGAAGCATAGCGACGAGGAGAAGGCCGAGCTCTACGCTCGTGCCCTCATGGACGCCGCAAGGGCCGAAGGCCGCTCGAACCGCGACCTCGTGCAGCTGCGCCATGCCGCGAAGTTCTCCCCCGAGGTGCTCGAGGTCCTGAGCGCCATGCACTCCAAGGAGGACCAGCAGCTGCTCTCGGACGTCGAGAAGACCTACAAGGAGCTCCTCGACGAGGGAGACGACACCTACTTCGTGACGGCGACCACCGCTGTGGAGATGGACGACGAGCTCAGGCGAGCCGTCCACGAGAAGATGGAGGGGATGCTCGGCGGACCGATCTACCTGGTCGAGCGCATCGACCCCTCCATCATCGGAGGAATCGTCATCGAGGTGCGCGGCCAGCGCTACGACGCCTCGATTCGAGCCCAGCTCGAGCTTATCCGCGAGACGCTCTCCTCCACGTATATCGGAAGTGAGGACTAATGACGGACGAGATCCGTTCCGACGCGATCATCGCGCGGCTTCGTGAGCAGCTGAGCCAGATCACGCCCACGGTCGACAAGCAGGAGTCGTCCGCAGTCGTCGAGGTGGGCGACGGCATCGCGCACGTCTCCGGCCTGAACAGCGCGATGGCAGGCGAGCTGCTCCAGTTCACCAGCTCCGCCACGGGCCGTGCGGTCTATGGCCTCGCCCAGAACCTCGACGAGGACGAGGTCGGCGCCGTCCTGTTCGGCGACGTCGACTCCATCAAGGAGGGCGACAAGTGCCAGACGACGGGGCGCGTCATGGACATCCCCGTCGGCCGTGCCATGCTCGGCCGTGTCGTGAACCCGCTGGGCGAGCCCATCGACGGCAACGGCCCCATCGACACCAACGCTCGCAGGCCCATCGAGTTCAAGGCCCCCGGCATCATGGAGCGCCAGCCCGTGTGCGAGCCGGTGCAGACCGGCCTCATGGCCATCGACGCCATGGTGCCCATCGGCCGCGGCCAGCGCGAGCTCATCATCGGCGACCGCAAGACGGGCAAGACGGCCATCGCCATCGATGCCATCGTCAACCAGCGCGACACCGACATGATCTGCATCTACGTCGCAATCGGCCAGAAGGCCTCCACGGTCGCCGCGATCCGCGAGACGCTCGCGCAGCACGGCGTCCTGGACAAGACGGTCATCGTCTCGGCCACGGCAGCCGACGCCGCTCCCATGCAGTACATCGCCCCCATGGCCGGCGCGGCCATCGGCGAGTACTTCATGTACAAC
>CADBMC010000035.1 GCA_902795635.1 uncultured Coriobacteriaceae bacterium
CGAGCGCGTCGTGCGCGCCCGCCTGGACGACGCGAAGTTCTTCTACGAGGAGGACCTCAAGGTCCCGCTCGAGACCTTCGTCTCCAAGCTGGACACGGTCGTGTTCCAGGAGAAGCTGGGCACCGTGCGCCAGAAGGTCGGGCGCATCGAGATGCTCGCCGCCGAGTGCTCCCGCGAGCTGGGGCTCGACGCCCCAACGGCCGCCCTCGCGGTGCGCGCCGCCCACCTCTGCAAGGCCGACCTCGTGAGCCAGGCCGTGATCGAGTTCACGAACCAGCAGGGCGTCATGGGCGGCTACTACGCGCTCGCGGCAGGGGAGGACCCGCAGGTGGCCGATGCCATCCGCGAGCACTACCGTCCCCGCTTCGCGAGCGACGAGCTGCCGAGCGGCATCGTGGGCAAGGTCGTGGCCGTTTCCGACAAGCTCGACACGATCTGCGGCATGTTCGCCATCGACGAGCCGCCCACCGGCTCCTCCGACCCCTTCGCCGTGCGCCGTGCGGCCATCGGCATCATCCAGATCATGCGCGAGGAGCCCAAGCTGGTGCTCAGGCGCCTCATCGGCACCTCGCTCGACGCCTACGCCGCGCAGGGGCTCGAGTTCGACAAGGAGGACGTCGCGAGGAAGGTCGTGAGGTTCTTCCTGGGAAGGCTCGCCACCATCGCGCGCGGCGAGGACGCGAAGCCCGACACCGTGGATGCCGTGTCCGCCGTCGGCGTCATCGACCCCGCCAAGTTCCTCGCCCGCGTGCATGCGCTCGACGAGGCGCGCGAGAACGACCCGGAGCTCTTCGACGACCTCGCCACCGCCTTCGCCCGCGCCTCCCACCTTGCCGATCCGAAGCTCGGCGACGAGGTGGACGAGTCCATGCTGGGCGAGCCGGAGCGCGTGCTGCTCGAGGCATGCCGCGACGGCGCGAGCAAGGTGCACGCGGCGCTCGCCGACAGCGACTACAAGGCCGCCCTCGAGGCGCTCGCAGGCCTGCGCGCGCCCATCGACCGGTTCTTCGAGGACGTCCTCGTCATGGACGACGACGAGGGGGTGCGCAACAACCGCCTGAGGCTCCTGAACAGGTTCTCGGAGGTGTTCGAGGGCGTCGCCGACATCGGCGCGCTCGCGAGGAAGAAGTAGCGGCGCAAGGGACGTTTCGCAAAACATCTGCTACGGTGTTCGCGACGTGCCTCGGCGCGTCGCGAACATGGTTTGAGGGGGCGCATGGCGTCCCAGGACGGGAGGGGCAGAGATGGCCGAAAACATGCAGGGACAAGAGGAGTTCGGGCTTCGTCCCGAGGTGCTCGTCATCTCCGACTCCTCGGGACAGACGGCGGCCGACGTGGTCCGCGCGGCGACCAGCCAGTTCGAGGGCGACGTCATCCGCATCAAGAGGCTCTCGCAGGTCCGCTCCGTGGACCAGGTTCGCGAGTACCTGGACTCCCTTCCCAGCGAGCTCGTCCCCGGCGCCGTCTTTCACACGATCGTGGACCACAACATGCGCTCCGAGATCCGCGCGGAGCTCGACCGCAGGACCATTCCCTCGATCGACCTGCTCGGCCCTGCCATCAACGTCATCTCAACGCTCACGGGCGAGGAGCCGGTGAGCGTCGCCGGGCGCAGGTCGCAGGACGACGAGCGCTTCCACAGCCGCGTGACCGGCATGAACTTCTTCGCCGACCACGACGAGGGCGCCAACCCGCAGGAGCTCAAGGACGCCGACGCCGTTCTCTTCGGCGTCACGCGCACCTCGAAGACCCCGCTCTCGCTCTACCTGGCGTTCCTCGGCTACAAGGTGGCCAACATCACCTATACGATGGGCAGCGAGCCGCCTGAGCAGCTCTTCCAGATCGACCCGCGCCGCGTCTTCGGCATGGTGCGCACCTCCTCTGCGGCCGAGGCCCATGCGGAGGCTCCCAACGCGGCCTCCGGGACGCTGCCGCTCATGGGCGAGTCCGGCGCGCAGGGAGGGCCGGACGAGGAGGACCTCGCGGCTCGCGCCGTCATGGACCGCATCGGCTGCACGATCATCCCGGTCGGCGGACGGCCCATCGAGGAGCTCGCGAACGACATCCTCGAGCATCTGCGCAAGATCGAGGGCTAGCGCAAGGGGGCATCCGCCATGGCCCGCCATGATGCCAGGCCGCGAGCGCGTGGCCCACGGGCGCGTGCCGTCATCGCCGCGGCGGTCTTCGTGGCCGGCGTCTTGGCCCTTGGCTACGTCATGCTCTGGATGCCCGCGCACGGCACCGAGGCCACGTCAGACGCTGGCGCCTCGAGCTCGGATGCCGCAGCCACGGACGTCTTGGCGGAGCTGAGCCCGAGGGAGTCCTTGGCGGACTACTCATGGGCCGAGCTCTCGCGGATATCGAGCGAGGTCTCCGCCTGCCAGAGCCGCGACGACGCCCTCCAGGTGGCCGAGCGCTACAACCTCGTATCCGACGACGGATCGATGACGGGCGAGAGGAAGGCCGTCGCGCTCGACGACGGGACGTCGGCGAACGTCGTCCTGGCAGACGTCTGGCACGACGACCTTGCCAGCGGTGGCAAGGCGGGGCTCACCTTCGTGTTCGCCGACGCCGTCGCGACCCGTCCCATGAACGACACGGACACCGTCGAGGGCGGCTGGGGGTCGAGCTCCATGCGCTCCTGGCTCGCCTCCGAGCTCATGGACGAGCTGCCGGACGACCTCGCGGCCGCGATCGTGCCCGTCTCCAAGGCGACCAACAACACGGGCGTCACGTCGGACGCCTCGGCGGTCACCGTCACCGAGGACTCCCTCTGGCTGCTCTCGGCGCGCGAGGCTCTGGGCGACATCACCTGGTATGCGCAGGAGTATGGCTCCGACTACGCGAGCTACGACACCCCGGCGAACGCCGAGGGCGAGCAGTACGCGCTCTTCGCGCAGCAGGGGGTCACCTGCGACTCGGATGGCTCGGGCGCGCTCGTGCGCACGCTGGACGGGACGCCCTGCTCATGGTTCCTCAGGACCTGCGTGCCGTATCAGGCGAGCTGGGCCGAGGACGCGTTCTTCTACGACGTCATGGACAGCGGGCATCCCGGCGGCATGGCAAGGCCCAGCGAGGAGCTCGGGGTCGTATGCGGTTTCTGCGTATGAGCCTCGCTGCGCTGCGTGCCGGATCGCGTTTCGCAATGGGGCTTGAACCGATTCGTCCGCTGCCCTAGAATCTTTCCTCGCATGCAACTACGTGCCGTTCGCACCGCGTCGGCACCTCTGGCAGAGAGATGAGGATCACATGGATTACATTCGCGCAATCGAGCGCCAGCAGATCCGCGAGGACATCCCCGCGGTCAAGCCCGGCGACAACGTCAAGGTGCACTACCGCATCAAGGAGGGCGACCGCGAGCGCATCCAGGTCTTCCAGGGCGACGTCATCCGCGTGAGCGGCGCCGGCGCCCGTGAGACCTTCACCGTGCGCAAGGTCAGCTTCGGCGTCGGCGTGGAGCGCACCTTCCCCCTGCACAGCCCGAAGATCGGCAAGCTCGAGGTCGTTCGTCACGGCGACGTCAAGCGCGCAAAGCTGTACTACCTGCGCGATCGCGTGGGCAAGGCCGCTCGCATCCGCGAGAAGCGCGACTAGGCATCTCGGATTCGCGTGACGGGGCCGCCCTGGGGCGGCCCTTTTTCTATATGTGGCCGCGACGGCCACTCCTTCCGACCATATCTGGAGGCGATCGTGGGCCAAGCCGAAGAGGGGACCGGGCGCCTCACGGCAGCCCAAGCCGCCCGCATCCTGCGCGATGCCGGCTTCGATGGGCTCCCGGAGGCCATAGCGCGCTTCGAGGGGGATGAGAGGCGCCAGGTGGCCTCTGCCGTTTCGTCGGCCAGACATAGGCTCGAGCGCGAGCAGGTTGAGCGCTCGCGCGTCGATGCCATGTACGAGCTTCAGCTCGAGCTCGGCGGAAAGGGAGCCGTGATCGGCGTTGACGAGGTCGGCCGCGGCGCGCTCGCGGGGCCGCTCACGGTATGCGCGGTCGCGCTGCCCCAGGAGCCTCGCGTGTGGGGGATCAACGACTCCAAGAAGCTGACGCCAGCCACCCGCGAGCGGCTCGCGGCGAGCATCCGCTCCGTCGCCACGGCGATCGGCATCGCGAACGTGGAGCCGGCCTCGATAGACGCCCTTGGGATGGCGACCGCCCTCCGCTTCGCCATGCTCCACGCGATAGAGGACGCGGGAATCGAGCCGGATGCCGTGCTCATCGACGGCAACCCCGTCCATGCCCACCCCAAGGAGACCTGCGTCGTCCATGGCGACGCGAAGGTCGCCGCCATCGCCGCGGCCTCCATCGTCGCCAAGGTGTCCCGAGACGCCCTCATGGTGCGGCTTTCCGCCGACTACCCCGACTACCATCTCGACGAGTGCAAGGGCTATGGCTCGCCGGCCCACATCGCAGCCATCCGCGAGCACGGGCTCACGCCGCTGCATCGGCAGAGCTTCTGTGGAAACTTCGTGGGCTGAGGTCTTCCCGAACCAAGGGCCGCATCCCGCGATCCCGACCCTGTGCTGCCCTTGCGCGTCCTCGTGTGTGCGACGCGAAAGTCCAGGCACAGATTCGTGTATGACGCATCTGCCACGCTGTTCCCAACCGAGAGGAAGGGGTGGCACATGCGAGATCTCGATGCCGTTGAGGGAGCCAAGCCGTGTGCGGACGAGGCCAACGAGCGATGCGACGACGTGGAGACGACGCAGCCGGACGATGCGTGCCGCGAGCGTCCTGACGACCCGGCCGCGGATGGCGAGGCGGAGCCTCCGATGCCTTCCGACGACGTCCTCGCGCGCAAGAGCGTCCGCGAGATGAGCCCGAGGGAGATAGGCGGCGAGGGGGAGCGGCTTGCAGCTGAGTTCCTCGCGCGAAGAGGCTACAAGGTCCTCGAGAGGAACTGGAGATGCGCCGCCGGGGAGGTCGACATCGTCTGCCGCGATGGCGACGTGCATGTCCTCGTCGAGGTGAAGACTCGGCTCGCCTTGGGCGACGATGCGCAGGATATGCCCGAGCTCGCGGTGGACAGGAGGAAGAGGGAGCGCTATCGCAAGCTCGCCTTGCTCTATCTGGCAACGCACCCGTTCGTCGAGTCCCTGCGCTTCGACGTCATCGCCCTCAACATAGTCGCGGAGAGGACCGCCCGGCTCCGCCACCTCATCGGAGCCTTCCAATGGACGGAATGAGGGGACCGAGGCCATCTGGGGCGGGGGAGGTCTTCCGCCTGCGTTCCGCTATGCTTCGCGGCATCGAGGCCATCGAGGTCGAGGTGGAGGTCTCGACCTCGCACGGGATTCCAGGGATGACGGTAGTCGGCATGCCGGACAAGGCGGTCCTCGAGGCGAGGTCGCGCGTGAGGTCTGCCATGAGGGCCTCCGGGTTCGTCGTGCCACGACTCAGCATCATGGTCGGCCTGGCGCCTGCGGACCTGCGCAAGTCGGGCTCCGCCTTCGACCTCCCGATCGCCGTGGCCATCCTCTGCGCCACGGGCCAGCTCCCCCGCGAGGGGATCGACGGCTGCATCTTCGTGGGCGAGCTCTCCCTGGCGGGCGAGGTCCTGCCTGCAAGGGGGATGGTCGCCTATGCCCAGCTCGCCAACGACCTCGGCGCGACGCTCGTCGCGGCAGGCCCCATGCCCATGGCACGCGCGAGATGCCGCTCCATGTCCTCGCTCTCGGACCTGAGGCTGGGCGTATCCTCCCTTCCGGAGCCGAGCCCATTTCACCCCGAACCCCTCCCGCAGCAGGTCTTCGTCCCCAACTACGGCGAGGTGCGGGACCAGGAGGTGGCCAAGAGGGCGTTCTCCATCGCCGCCACCGGGCGCCATGGCCTGCTCATGGTGGGGCCTCCGGGATCCGGCAAGACGCTTCTCGCGCGATGTCTGCCGTCCATACTCCCGCCTCTTGACAAGAGGGGGATGCTCGAGGCACTGCTCGTGCATTCGGTGGCAGGGCTCGGCCTCGCGGGGATCGAGGCCGGGATACGCCCCTTCCGAGCGCCCCATCACACGATCTCGGCCGCCGGCCTCGTGGGAGGAGGCAACCCCGTGAGGCCCGGGGAGATCTCGCTTGCCCATGAGGGCGTGCTCTTCCTCGACGAGATGCCGGAGTTCAGCTCGCGAGCCTTGGACTCCCTGCGCCAGCCCATGGAGGATGGGGAGGTGAGGATCGTGAGGGCGGAGGGCGCGTTCCGCTTCCCGTCGCGGTTCATGCTCGTCGCCGCGGCGAACCCCTGCCCGTGCGGGCACCTGGGGGACGATGTCGTGCCCTGCACCTGCACGGAGACGCAGGTGGCGCGCTATCGCTCCAAGCTCGCGGGACCGCTCGCGGACAGGATCGACATCCAGCTGGACGTCCGCAGGCCAGATCCCGCGCAGGTCATTCGCGGGTCGGGCGACACCACCTCCGAGACGCTCTCCGACGCCGTCCAAGTCGGGCTTGCGTTCCGCGCCTGGCGCGAGTCCCACGCCGCCTCCGCGGCCGAGGACGAGATCGGCTCGCTCGCGCTGGATGACGACGCCTCGCGCGAGCTCGAGAGGCTCTCCAGACGGCTCGGATTCGGCGGGAGGGGCACCGTGAGGGTCGCCCGCGTGGCGCGCACGATAGCGGACATGGCCGAGAAGGAGAAGGTGGGCTGCGACGAGGTGGCGGAGGCGAGCTTCTTCAGGGCAGGTGGGACGAGATGAGCGGAGCAGAGAGGTTCGAGCTGGTGCGCGGCGAGCCGGGCTTCCCCAAGCTCGTGGAAGGCTGTCGCTCCATCGAGAGGATCTACGGGATAGGGGACCGGAAGGCGCTCGGCCGCCCCTGCATCTCCATCGTCGGCGCGCGCCGGGCCACCCCCTACGGGCTCTCTGCAGCCAAGATGGCGGGCGAGGTCGCGGCGGGGCTGGGGATCACCGTCGTCTCGGGCGGGGCGAGAGGATGCGACTACGCCGCCGGCCGTGCCGCGCTTGATGCAGGGGGGACCACGATCGTCTGCGCGGGGTGCGGCGCCGACATGACCTATCCGAAGTCCTCACGGGACCTCTTCGACGAGGCACGCTCGGGACGGGGCGCCGTCGTCGCCCTCGAGGGCTGGGGCGCCCCTCCGAGACGCTATTGCTTCCCACGGAGGAACGAGCTCATCGCGGCCCTGTCCGTATCCACGCTGGTGGTGGAGGCGGGCATGCCCTCGGGGACGTTCTCGACGGCGACCACCGCCGCCGAGCTCGGACGCAACGTCTACGCGGTTCCCGGCTCCATCTTCTCGCCGGCGTCGAGAGGGGCGAACCACCTCATCGAGTCGGGAGCGGCCATCATCGCCGACGAGGTGTCATTGCAGGTGAGGATATCCATGGACTACGGGAGCCTCCTGCTCGTGCCGGAGGAGGCAGACGAAGACACCGACGAGGTGATCGCCATGGTCATGGCGTCGCCTCTCACGACGGACCAGATCGCCCGGGCGCTGGGTCGCGACCCGGTCGCGATGCTTCCCGTTCTGGCAAACTACGAGGCATCAGGAAGGCTCGTGAGGCTCGCAGACGGACGATACTCGCCTAGCGAGGCCGAGCTCCTGAGAGGATTCGACCGGTCACAGGGGAGGGCCTGATGGGCGAGAGCGTGAAGGTGGTGGGAGCGGGGCTTGCCGGGTGCGAATGCGCCCTGCAGCTCGCACGTCGCGGCGTGGACGTCACGCTCTTCGAGGAGAGGCCCGAGCGGTGCAGCACCGTCCACAAGGGAGATGCCCTCGCGCAGCTCGTCTGCTCGAACTCCCTCAAGTCCACGAAGCCCACGAGCGCAGCCGGCCTCCTGAAGCGGGAGCTCGACGCCATGGGATGCGTCCTGCTCGGCCTGGCGCGCGATGCCGCGGTCCCCGCAGGCGGCGCCTTGGCCGTGGACAGGGACGTCTTCTCCGCCAAGGTCGAGGAGGCAATCGCCTCCGAGCCCCGGATCGAGCTTGTCAGGCATGAGGTGCGCGACGTGCCCTCCGGCCCGGCGGTCATCTGCGCCGGCCCCCTGTGCTCCGATGCGCTGTTCTCGAGCCTCGAGCAGATGCTCGGCGCAGGCTCGCTCGCCTTCTACGATGCCGTGGCTCCGATCGTCGACACCTCCACGATCGACCTCTCCGTCGCATTCCCTCAGTCACGCTACGAGGATTCCGCGGAGTCGGCCGGGGACTACCTCAACTGCCCCTTCGACCGCGAGGGCTACGAGGCGTTCTGGAAGGAGCTCGTCGGGGCCGAGCGGGCCTTCGACCACGACTTCTCCCGCTCGGAGCTCTTCTGCGCATGCCAGCCGGTCGAGGAGGTCGCCCGCACCGGGGTGGACGCCCTGAGGTTCGGCGCCCTCAAGCCCGTCGGGCTCACGGACCCGAGGACCGGCAGGCGCCCCTGGGCAGCAGTGCAGCTCAGGGCAGAGAACCGGGACCGCACCGCCTACAACCTCGTCGGATTCCAGACGAACCTCACCTGGCCGGAGCAACGGCGCGTTTTCAGGATGATTCCCGGGCTCGAGGGGGCCGACTTCTTCCGCTACGGCGTCATCCACAGGAACTCGTTCGTGGACGCGCCCCATGTGCTCGACGACACCTTCCGCATCCCCGGCACCCAGGTGCGGCTTGCAGGCCAGATTTGCGGGACGGAGGGCTATGTGGAGGCGATCGCGTCCGGGCTCCTGGCGGCGGCGAACACCTACGCCGACCTGCGAGGGCTGGAACCCCTGCGCCTCCCCAAGGACAGCGCCTTGGGCTCGCTCGTCGCCTATGCCACCGACCCCGATGTCGTCGATTACCAGCCCATGCACGTGAACTTCGGGCTCGTGCCTCCCCTCGGGGGCCCTCGCCTCAAGAAGCAAGAGCGCTATGCGCGCTATGCCGAGCGGGCGATGGGGAGCCTTGCCGCCTGCATCGCCGAGCGGCCGGACATCTTCGTCGAAGCCGCCAATGAGGGGTTCGCCGAGCCATGAGCGACGCGAGCGAGAGGACGGAGGCCCGTACGGCCGAGCAGGCGGGGTTCCGCGCCCACATCCAGGGATTCCTGTCCTATCTGGAAGACGTCAGGGGCCTCTCTCCCCACACCGTGGCAGCCTACGGGAGCGACCTCGGCTCCTTCGCCTCGTGGTGCGAGCGCGAGGGCGTGCGCCCGCTCGAGGTCTCGCATCGCGAGCTCAGGTCGTTCCTGGGCGAGCTCACGCAAGCCGGGTACTCTCCCAAGACGATCTCGCGGAGGCTGTCGTCCATACGCGGGCTCTACAAGTGGCTCGTGCACGAGGGCCTCACCAGCAAGGACAGCGCCGCCGCGATCTCCAGCCCGAAGCTCGCGAAGCTCCTTCCCCGCGTGCTCACCGACAAGGAGGCGGCCTCGCTGATCTCCGTATGCGACGTCCATGACAGCGTCGGCCTCCGTGACCGGACGATGCTCGAGCTCCTCTATGCCACGGGCGCGAGGATCTCGGAGCTCTCGGGGCTCGACGTGGCCGACGTCGACTTCTCCCAGGGGCAGGTGAGGCTCATGGGGAAGGGCTCGAAGGAGCGCATCGTGCCCGTCTACAAGGCGGCGCTCGACACCACGAGGGCCTACCTCGCCCTTGCCCGCCCCGAGCTCAGAGGCGAGGGGCAGCCGGACCCGGACGCTCTGCTGCGCTCGACGCGCGGCAACAGGATGAGCGCGGACGCGCTGCGCACGGCATTCGAGCGTCGTGTGCGCGAGGCCGGCCTGGACCCCTCCGTAACGCCTCATGCCATGAGGCACACTTACGCGACCGAGCTCTTGGGGGGCGGCGCCGACCTGAGAAGCGTGCAGGAGCTGCTCGGGCACGCCAGCCTCTCGACCACCCAAATCTACACCCATCTCTCGGTGGACCGTCTGAAGGAGGCCACCAGGCAGGCGCACCCGAGAGGCTCCGAATGAGGCGCAACGGCCTCTGGGCCCAAGGCCGCTCGCAGCAGCGAAGACGCACGCGCGCCGGCGCTCCCAGGCATCGCCCCTAGATGGCGTCCGCGCGCAGGGCCTCCACGATGTTCAGCGCATGGCCGCGGCGCAGCGCATAGGCCACGGAGAGCCCCAGCACCGCCACCACGCCGACGACGGCGCCGGCGATGTAGCCCCAGGGCAGCTCGAACCCGACGGACACGACGTCTCTCAGCGAGGACCAGAAGAGCCACACCACGCCCACCGCGAAGGCCAGGCCGAACCCCAGCCCGCGCAGCGCATAGCTCGCGCATTCCGCCACGAGCATGCGACGGAACCCCTTGGGGCCCAGCCCCGTGCTCTGCAGCACGGCGAACTCGCGCGTGCGCAGGATGATGCTCGTGGAGAGCGTGTTGAACACGTTGGCCACGGCGATGAGCAGGCACACCACCGAGAAGATCGTCACTAGGAGCTTGAGGAGCCCGAATATCGCCTCGGTCGTCTCCTTCTCGGCGACGTTGTTGACGACGTAGATCGCCACGTCGGCATCCTCCGCCGAGCCCGCCGCCTGCTCGAGGGCGTTGCCGGCGTCGTAGGGGTCCATGCCTTCCGAGAGCGAGAAGGGGACCAGGACGCTCGTCGCCGCGAAGAGGTCGGGATGCGCCTCGAGCGCCGAGAGCGGCATTACCACGGCGAGCCTGAACGAGGACGCGAGGCTGGTGTCGCCAAGCTGCTTGGGCAGCGAGCCGAGCGACCCCACGAAGGCGATCGTGCCGGAGTCCGCCGCGGCCTCCGCGATGTCGGACCGCCGCCGCGTCCCGTCGGCCTCGGTCCCATCGCTATCCCAGACCTGGATCAGGGCACCTCCGTCCGGGCCGAGCGTGATGTAGGATTGCCGGTCGCGCAGCTCGTAGACCGTGGCGGTGGTGGGGGAGCCATAGGGCTTCGCCGACCTCACCCCGTTCGATTCCGACCAGACGAGGGCATTGAGCGCCAGCGCAGGCATGCTCCGGCCGTCGGCAGCCGTGGCGCTCGCGCCGGCCTCCTCGCAGAGCGCGGCCCAGGTGTCGTCGTCGACGAACGACGCGACCATGATGCCCGCATACGAGCCGTCCTCGGCGGCGCCGCTCTCGTCGCCGTAGTAGTCGTCGAAGAACGCGCGTCCCCCGGCGGAGAGGCTTCCCGCGGGAAGCGTGGCCTGGAACGTCCCGCTCACGATCGCGCTGGCAGGGGTGAGGCCGTCCACCTGGCCCGATATGGCTTGGAGCTCCTGCGCCAAGCTCAGCGTGCGTTCGGAAACGGCGCCCTGGTCGGCGTCCATGCCGTTCATGGCGACGAGCGAGACGTCGGATTGGCTGGTGGCGCCCAGATCGCCGGCAAAGCCCACCGCGCGTCCCATGTAGAGCGATATGGCGCCGGAGAGGACGATGAGCACCACCGAGAGCGCGAGCGATATCACGACGGTGCGGCCGCGCGAGCTGGACCGCGTGAGGTTCCTGCTCGCCAGAAGGCCCGGGAGCCCCGCGATGCGCTCGAGCAAGGGAGCCCTCGGCGCCCTGCCCGTGGCCTGCGCCCTCCGCATCGCGCGCTCGGCCCTCCTGGAGAGCCTCACGTCCTGCTGCTGGCGTATGGCGTCGATGGCCGAGACCCTGCTCGCGCGCCATGCCGGCGCCCAGGCGCTCACGAGCAGCGCCAGGAAGGAAGCGGCAGCCAGGCCCGCCACCACGGCGGGGGATATCACGAGTGGAATGCCCTGGGCGGTTCCCGAGAGCGAGCTTCGGAACATGGCATCGAAGGCGCGCGCCGAGCTGCCGAGCATCGCCTCCACCCCGAAGAGCCCCGCCACTACCCCCAGCGGAATGCCTACGGCGCCGATGGCCGCGGCCTCCAGAAGCACCGTCCTCCTCAGCTGTCGCCTCGAGGCGCCAAGCGAGGCGAGCAGGCCGAACTGGCGCGTCCGCTCCGCCACCGAGATGGAGAAGGAGTTGCCGATCATGCCGATCGCCGCCACGGCGATGACGCCGCCGATCACCGCGACCATGCCGCGCAGCGAGGCGACGATGGTGCTCCCGTCGTTGGCGAGGCCCTGCAACGCCAGCAGCTGGCCGTGGAGGTAGTAGCTCTCCTTCCCGAAGATGGGGGCCGCCCATTCCTTGAGGGCGTCACGCGTGGCGAATCCCTCCGTGCTCGCCCACACGCGCGTGTAAAGCGGGCTCGAGACGTCTTCCGGCGAGACGATGGCGACGAGGCCGGACTCCTCGAAGGCGGCGAAGTCGTTCCTCAGGAAGCCCTGCGGCACATAGAAGCCCACCACGGTGAAGGCGCGCGAGGACGTCGGGGCGCCGGGCATGCCGTTCCCGTCGAGCGCAGCGCCCAAGGGGAGCGTCACGGTGGATCCCAGCTCGATGGCGCCGTCGCTCGTGGCGCTGGCGCCCGAGCCGTCGTCCTCGAGCGTGATGCCGGAGAACGACACCGGCAGCATGACCTCGCCCGGAGCCTCGGGCTCGCGGCCGGCCCGCACGGTGGGCATGACCGCAAGGCCGCGCGCCTCATCGGAGCCGCCGCGGACCGCCCGCGGCGCGCTCTGTATGGCAAGCGTCATGGAGCTCAGGTTGGCATCGCTCTCAAGCGAGGCGAAGCCTGCCACCCTAGACTGCATGGCAGCTGTCACATGGGCGTCTGCCGCCAGCCGGCCAAGGGCCGAGCCTGCCTCCGCCGGCTGGAGCTCGTCGTACACCTGCCAGGACCCCTCCGTCTCGATCGTGCGCCCCAGGATCGCCGCCGCGACGCTCGTGGCGGTGGCCACCACGCCCGTGAGAAGCGCCGTGGCGAGCACCACGCCGATCACGGTGACCACGGTGCGCGTGCGGTTCTTCCGGAGCGAGCGCAGCGTGAAGCTTGCGAAGACGCCCATCGCGCTCACCCCCCTGCGCTCGTCGGAGACCACGCGGCCGTCCTCGATGGCCACGACGCGCTGGGCCATGAGGGCGACGTCCTCGTCATGCGTGATCACCACGAGGGTCTGCCGCAGGTCCCTGTTGGACGCGCGGAGGAGCCGCATGATCTCGGCCGAGTTCTTGGAGTCGAGGTTGCCAGTGGGCTCGTCCGCAAGCACGATGGCGGGTGAGTTCATGAGTGCCCGGCCAATGGCAACGCGCTGCTGCTGGCCGCCGGAGAGCTGGTTGGGCAAGTGGTGCTCGAAGCCCCTAAGGCCAAGCGACGAGACAAGCGTGGCCAGGCGCTGCTCGTTTACCTTGCGGCCGTCCATGCGCACCGGAAGCGTGATGTTCTCCTCTACGTCCAGAACGGGGATGAGGTTGTAGAACTGGTATACCAGCCCCACCTCGCGGCGGCGAAAGACAGCGAGCTGCTCGTCCGTTCGCTTGTAGACG
>CADBMC010000036.1 GCA_902795635.1 uncultured Coriobacteriaceae bacterium
CGATTCGTGCTCCGCCACCGCGATCACGATGTCGCGCAGGCCGGAGCGGTGGTAGGCGGAGAGCCTGCCCATCATGCCGAGGTCTATGAAGACGATCTTGCCGTCGGAGATGAGGATGTTGCCCGGGTGCGGGTCGGCGTGGAAGAAGCCGTCGTCGAGGATCTGACGCATGTAGTTCTCGACGAGCTTCGTGCCGATGTCCTCGAGGTCGTAGCCCTCGGCCTCGACCTCGTGCGGGCGGGCGATGGGGATGCCCTCCACGAACTCCATGACCACCACGTGCGCGGTGCAGAGCCGCATGAAGGGCCGCGGGCATCCCACGTAGCGCACGTCGGCGTTGTTCTGGCGGAACTCCTCAAGGTTGCGGGCCTCCTGCAGGAAGTCGGTCTCCTCGCGGAAGGTCTCCCACAGCTCGTCGATCACGGAGTTGAAGTCGATGAAGGAATCCCCGTGCATGAAGACCTTCGCATGGCGCGCGACGGAGCGCATGATCTGGATGTCCTGGGCCATGGTCTCCCGGACGTGCGGCCGCTCCACCTTCACGGCCACGTCGGTGCCGTCCGCGAGGCGCGCCTTGTGGACCTGCGCTATGGAGGCCGAGCCGAGCGGCACCGGGTCGATGGCATCGAAGAGCTGCTCGAGCGGGCGGTGGTACTCCGCGCGCAGCGTCGCCAGGACGTCGTCGTAGCTCATGGGCTCGGCGTCGCTCCTGAGCTTGGAGAGCTCCTGGCAAAACGATTCGGGCAGCACCTCCGAGCGCATGGAGAGGATCTGGCCGGCCTTCACGAACGTGGGGCCGAGCTCCTCGAGCATCGAGCGAAGCGAGCTCGGCGTGAGCCCCTCGAGGATGCCGTGACGGCGCGCCACCCCGAAGATCTCGCGCATGCGCCTCATGCGAGAGGCGCGCGAGGCCTCGGGGCCCGCGTCCTGGCGGGTCCCGAAGAGGCCTATCCGCTCCTCCTGCGCGCGCTCCTCGGTCCGCTGCGCGGCCTCATGGAATACGTCGTGGGAGCTCTTATGCTGTCTGGCGCCCGTCCCTGGCATGCTTCGGGAGCTAGGCCTCGGGCTCGTCGCCCGCGTCCTCGACCTCGTCGGGCTCGACCGTCTCCGCGTCGATGTCGGAGACCATGTCGGCCACGTGCTTGGCGAAGGCCTCGCGCTCCTCGGGGCTCATCGAGGCGAGACGCGACTTCAACGCGGCGTCGGTCGTCTGCGAGCCCACGTCCTTCGCCTTGCGCTTAAGCTCCTCGTTCAGGGCCTTGCCCTGCGCCACGGTGAGCTCGCCCTTCTCGACGAGCTTGTCGACGACCTCCTGTCCCTTCTCGGCACCGGTCGCCACGGCTCCGATGCCGGCGAGGAAGATCGTCTTGAGGCCGTCCGTGAGGTTGAGGTCTGCCATCTTGTCCCCCTTCTTGGTCGGGATGGCACGGAGCCGGCCACGCCGGCGCGCGCCTTGACCGTACTTTACCCGATGCCGCGGATGCGAGACGCCGCCTCGCGCGCGAAGGCCCCGCGGGCACAACGGGCCTCGCGAATGGCATCGTCCGATATGGGGGATGAACCGGGAGAGGAAAGGAGCCCCATGGAAGAGAGAACGCACGGAGAAGAGGGCGCGCGGGACGCAGGCGCCTCGCCGCGCAGCATCCGCATAGCGGACACCACGCGCGAGGAGCGCATCCGAATCGTCGCCCAGGCGCTCTCGTTCTGCGGTGACGGCAGCTGCGAGAAGTGCACGGGCTGCTCGCTCGGCATAGGCGCGCTCGACAAGATGTACGAACCCTACATCGAGGGGGAGCTGGAGATAGAGGAGATCAACCGCATGCACGCGGCGACCTCCTATGTCCACGGCGGCTAGGCAGCCGGCAGAAAGCCCCTGCCTACTCGGCCATCCCGAACCTGCGGCGCAGCCAGTGGTCGGCCAGCGGCACCCAGGCCTGGATGGAGACGTCGCAGTCGTCGTCCAGAGGGTGCGAGATGCGGTTGTCCACGGACTGCCCATGGTGGCCGGCGTCGATGAGATGGAGCTCGAAGGGGACCTTCGCCCTCTCCATCGCCGTGGCCGTGATGAGCGCGTTCACGCAGGGCACGAGCTCGTCGGTGCGCGAATGCCAGATGAACATGGGCACGGTCCGCTCGTCGATGTAGTTCGCGAAGCTCGCCTGCGGGGTCTTGTCCCTGAGGATCTTGCCCTCCCCGCCCTCGCCCACGAGCGCCGCGCGCTCCTCGGGGTCCAGGTCGCTCCACATGTGGTCGAGGTCGGAGGGCGCATAGCCCAGAAGGCACGCGTTGGGGCGCACGTGCTCGCTCGTCGTCCCGAGCCGCTTCGCGAGCTCCGGGTCGTGCCACTGCGTGGCGAGGATGCCCGCAAGGCTCGCGCCGGCCGAGAAGCCGAGCACCGCGACCTTGTCGGGGTCGACCTGCCACTCGTCGGCGCGGTCGCGCACCATGGCGACGACGGAGGCCACCTCGTCCAGAGGCGCCGGGTACTCCGAGTAGTCGCCCACCGAGTAGCTCAGCACGAAGCAGTTGTAGCCCAGCTGGTTGAAGGTGAGCGCGGCCGGCTCGCCCTCGGAGGTGGAGATGTGGCCGTAGCCCCCGCCCGGGCACACGATGACCGCGGGACGTGTGACCCCCTTGGTCCTGCGATACACGTCCAGGACGTAGGTGCGCAGGTTGACCCGCCCGTCGTCCTTGAGGTCGATGGTCTCATGAATCATGTGCTCAGGCTTCCTTCCTTGTCCTCAGGCCAGCCTTCGGGCAGGCCTGGTCCGCATTCCCAGCGCAGCCGCCTCCCGCCTTCGCCTGCCGCGCCCTCGCCTAGCGAGAGCTCATGGCCGGGACGGTCTGGCGGTTCGGATGCTCCCCGGAGTAGCCGGCGAGCGGCATAGCGTCGATGCGCGCGACCTCGTCGTTGGTGAGGACTACGTCGGTGGGGTCGAGGTTCTCCTCCATTCGGTTCCTGTGGGCCGACTTCGGCAGAATCACGATCTGCTTCTGCAGCAGGTACGAGAGGCATACGTGAGTCACCGACGTGCCGTGGGCATCGGCCACCGAGAGGAGCACCGGGTCGTTGGGGAGCCGGCCGCGCGCGTTGGGGCTGTAGGCCTCGATGGCCATCCCCATGTCGCGGCAGTACGCCACGACGTCCTCCTGCATGTATCCGGGATGGAGCTCGAGCTGGTTCACCATGGGCGCCACCTCGGCCGTGAGCATGAGGCTGTCCAGGTGCTCGGGGAAGAAGTTGGAGACGCCGATGGCGCGCACCTTGCCCTCGTGGTAGAGCTCCTCCATGGCGCGCCACGTCTCGCGGTCGAGCCGCTGCCAGTCGTCCCAATCCGGACGGCCGTAGCTCGGGCGCGGCCAGTGGATGAGGTAGAGGTCCACGTAGTCCAGCCCGAGCCGCTCCAGGCTTTCGGCGAAGAGCCTCTTGCAGTTGCGGTAGCCCAGATGGTTGCGCGAGACCTTCGTGGTCACGAAGAGCTCCTCGCGCGGGACGCCGCACTCCGCGATGGCGCGGCCGACGTCGGGCTCGGTGCCGTAGTTCCAGGCCGTGTCGATGAGCCGGTAGCCCACGTCGATCGCGTCGAGGACGACCCTCTTGCCGTCGGCGCCGGCGCGATACGTGCCGAAGCCCACCTGGGGCATCCGGACGCCGTTGGAAAGCGTCACGCATCCCATGTTCCCTTGCCTCCTCCAAGACGGCGTCCCGGCCGGGACGCCGCATCCGCCTGCGAGGCGCCGCCCGAGGCCCGCGGGAAGGCGGGGCCGCCGCTCCCCCGCGGGCTCGGTGCGCCTTGGCTATTCGCCCAGGTAGTCGTGGCCGTAGGCGTCCGCCGCGAGCATGGCGTTCGCCACCGACTCCGGCGTCACCTCGAACGGCATGTTGCCCAGGGTGTCCGCCGGCGAGCAGGCGAGCTTGGCCACCTCGAGCACCCGCTCGTAGCTCTTGTCCTTCACGCCCAGCTGCTCGAGGGTGACGGGCAGGCCCACCGAGACGCAGAAGTCCAGGACCTGCGAGAGCTCGTCAGCGTTCTCGAGCACGAGCTGGACGAGCGTGCCGAAGGCGACCTTCTCGCCATGGTAGAAGGCGTGGGTCTCGGGAAGGGCCGTCATGCCGTTGTGGATGGCATGGGCGCCGGCGAGCCCCGCCGACTCGAAGCCCAGGCCGGACAGCAGCGTGTTGGCCTCGATCACGTGCTCGACGGCGGGCGTGAGCGCGCCGGCCTCGAGCGCGACCTTGGCCGCGTAGCCGTCCTCCATGAGCGTGTCGTAGCAGAGCCTCGCGATGGCGACGGCGACCTCGGTGGCCTTGTCGCCCGCGCAGGTGGTCGCGTCGGAGCGCTTGCAGGCGCGCGCCTCGAAGTAGGTGGCGAGCGCGTCGCCCATGCCGGAGACGGTCAGGCGCACCGGGCTCTTGGCGATGACCTCGGTGTCCATGAGCACGAGGTTGGGGTTCTGCTTGTAGAACTGGTACTCCTTGAACTGCCCCTCGTCGGTGTAGACGACCGAGAGGGCCGAGCAGGGGGCGTCCGTGGCCGCAATGGTCGGGACGATGAGCACCGGGACCTCCGCGGCAGAGGCCACGGCCTTCGCCGTATCGAAGATCTTGCCTCCGCCGATGCCCACGACCATGTCCGCGCCGGAGCCTGCGAACACGCCGGAGATGCGGTCGATCTCGGCCTGCGAGCACTCGCCTCCGAACTCGTCGAAGGCAAGGCCGACGCCTGCCTCCTCGAAGCTCGCCCTCACGACGTCGCCCGAGCGGCGCATGCCGCCGGCGGAGATGAGCACGAGCGCCTTCTTGCCATAGGACGCGGCGTAGGTTCCGAGCCTTGCGAGCTCGCCGGGTCCCTGGACGTACTTGGACGGGCTGATGAAGATGCGTGCCATGGGTCTCGTCCTTCCCTTCGCGCGCCTCGAGGCGCATCGCCTGGGTGCCGACGAGGCGGCTCCGCTCAAGGTGCCGGCCTCGTCTCCTTATGCACAATCTTATGACTTGCGAGGCGCCAGCCGGCCGAGACGGGGCCCGTCGCCGTCCAGCGGGCATGGGCCATAGGCTACCATGGCCGAAAGGAGGTTGCCATGGCACTCTCGAGGCGCATTCTGCACGCCCTTCTCAGCGCCGCGGCGTTCGTCGCCGCGTTCGTGTCGGTGGTCTGGCGCATCGCGGGGACGGAGGACGCCCTCTCGGTCACGGCCCTGCAGTTCGGCGTCATCGCCGCGCTCTGGGCCCTCCCCTACTATCTCGTGTCCTTCGTGAGGCTCATCACCGGAGGCGAGCCCGACCATGCCGGCGCGTGGCGCCTCTCCGTGATCGGGTGCCTGCTCGTGGCCGCCGTCGCGGGCTGCGTGCTCGTGCTTCCGCACGAGCTGGACGGGTCACGCGTGCTCGTCGCCGCGTACGTGCTGGCAGACGTCGTGGCGCCGCTGCTCGCCCTTCTCGACTGGCTCTCGGGCGAGAAGGGATGGCTCCGCATGCGCCATCTCACAGCGCTTGCCGTCGTCTTGGCCGCCTATGCGGCGGCCGTGCTCGCGCTCGGCCCCTCCCGCGGCTGGCCGTATGGGTTCTTCGACGTCTCCGCGCACGGCCTTGCCTCGGTGCTGGGCGCCATGGGCGTGCTCGGGGCAGTCGCGATGGGCCTTGCCGTAGTCATCGTGCACCTTGACGGCCTCATGGGCACGGGCGAGGACGGGAGCTAGCCCATGGACATCCAGGTGCTGCTATGGCTCCAGGGCATCCGCGAGGCGCTGGGGCCGGCGGCCGCCACCGTGGCCAACGCCGTCACCACGCTCGGCTCGGGCACCGTGGCCGTGCTCGTCATCGCCGCCGTCTACTGGTGTCTCGACAAGGCGCTGGGCGAGGAGCTCGCCGTCTCCGTTGCGGTCGGCTCCGTCGTGGGCCAGGCCCTGAAGGGCGCCGTGTGCTGCTACCGGCCCTGGGTGCGGGACGCGCGCGTCCGCCCGGCCGCCCAGGCGCTTCCCTCCGCGACGGGCTACTCGTTCCCCTCGGGCCACTCGCAGTCCGCCGCCTCCCTCTACGGCGGCATCGCCGCCTCGTCCCGCACGAGGCGAGGGGCCGTCAAGGGCGTCTGCGTCGCGCTCGTCGTGGCGGTGCCCCTCACCAGGTGCTTCCTGGGCGTCCATACGCCGCAGGACGTGCTTGCCGGCGTCGCCCTGGGGCTGGCGAGCGTCTGGGCAAGCAGGCGCGCCCTGCGCTGGGCCAAGGGGCGCCCTGCCCGCGAGGCCCTGCTCTCCTGCGTGGGCATCGGGCTCTCGCTTGCGCTCGTCGCCTTCGGCTCGCTCAGGTCCTACCCGTCCGGCGTGGTGGGCGGAAGGCTCGTTGCCGACCCTGCCGAGGCTGTCCTGGACTGCTGGCGCTGCGCGGGCCTGCTCGTGGGCGTCTCGGCCGCCCTGCCCCTGGAGCATAGGCTCGTGGGCTTCACCTGCGAGGGCATCGGCCTTAGGGAGCGCGTCTGGCGTGTCGTCGTGGGCGCCGCCATCGCCGCCGCGGTGATGCTGAGGGTCCGCCCCGTGCTCCTTCTGGCGCTCGGAGGCTACGTGGGCAGGTTCGCATCGCATGCGCTGCTCGCGTTCGCATGCCTCTTCCTCGCCCCCGCGGCATTTAGGGCGATCGAGCGCCCGCAGAAGGGGCATAAGGCATAGGTGCCGCGAGCGACGCACGCGGCATGCGCGCGAGGGCGCGCGGCGGCCAGGCGACGCGAGGACAGGGGCGGGAATGGGCAGAGACGCAGCAGGAAGGTCCCACGAGGGCACGCTCGAGACGGAGCGTCTCGTGCTCAGACCCTGGCGCGAGCAGGACGCGGGCTCGCTCTACCGCTTCGCGGAGGACCCCGAGATCAAGGCCGTGGAGGGCCTCGGGCACGCGTCGCGCACGGTCCAGGACTCGCTGCGCGCCATCCGCGAGGTGCTCATGGCCGACGAGTCCTATGCGATCACCATCAAGGGCGGCTACCCGCACGACGAGGCGGTGGGCGCCATAGCCTTGAGGCATGACCTCGCCGGCATCGAGTTCGGCGAGGACGAGGTCTCGATCGGCTACTGGCTGGCGAGGCCGTTCTGGGGCAAGGGATACGTGCCGGAGGCCGCCCGCGAGCTCATCCGCCATGCCTTCGAGGACCTCGGCGCCAAGGCCGTGTGGGCGGGCGTCTTCGACGGCAACGAGCGCAGCGAGCGCGTGCTCAAGAAGCTCGGAATGAGAAGGCAGCGCGACGTGGTGCAGGCCCGAGGCGAGCTCGCCCGGGCGGACGAGGAGGCCAAGGAGATGCACCTGAGCCGCCTCACCCGCGAGCAATGGGAGGCCGCCCGCAGCGCCGACCCCACCACGAGCTCCTACGTGGCAGGCCAGCAGGCGGAGGCCGCGACGCTGCTGCACAGGCTTCCCTACGTCGCCTACGTGAGGTCCGGCGGCCAGACGGGCGCCGACCGCGGCGGGCTCGACGCGGCGCGCGAGGAGGGCGTGCCCATATGCGGGTGGTGCCCGCCGGGAGGGCTCGCCGAGGACCTTCCCGAGCCGCCGGGCGTCATGGCTCTTTACCCCGAGCTCAAGGAGGGCTCGGCAGATGGCTACGTGGAGCGGACCGCCCTGAACGTCCGCGACGCGCATGCCACCCTCATCGTCTCGCCGGGAGGCCTGGAGCCCAACAGCGGAACCGAGATGACGGAGCGCTTCGCCCGCCAGATGGGAAGGCCGTGCCTCGTCGTGGAGGGCATCGAGGACGCCGACGACGCCTGGCGATGGCTGCAGCGCGTGGGCCGCGGCATCACCCTCAACGTGGCGGGGCCGCGCGAGTCCAAGCTCCCCGGCATACATGACCTCACGCGCGACGTGGTGGCCGAGCTCCTCAGGCGCGACCGGAGCCTGCAGCAGGCATGGGAGCGCATCGACTGGAGCAAGGCCTAGGGCACGCAGCCGCGACGAGCCCGAAGACGGCGCCTTCCCTGGGCGGCGCCTAATAGCTCGTCGGGCGCTTGGGGACGAACCCCTCGAAGATGGGCACGGCTCCCTCGGACTCTGCCTCGTACATGTCGCGCTCGCTGCGGATGGTCCAGAGCACCTTGTGGCCGCCGAGCGGCCCGCAGGCGAGCCGCATCGCCGGATGGCGCCGGTGCTCGAAGCGATAGGCGATGAAGTCGGGCCGGCTCGAGACGTCGGTGACGAGCGCCGAGAGCCCCAGGCGCGCGGGCACGCCCAGTCCCGCGCTCGACGGGTCGCGCATGAAGTCCTCGGCAAGCTGCCCGCGGACCACCTCGGGCCTGTGCCGCCTGAGCCAGGCGAGCGGGCGCGGGTCGAAGCTCTCCACGCAGTAGCGGCACGAATGCGCGTCGAGCATGGCCATGGCACGCGAGGCGAGCTCGGCATGGTCGCCCTTGGCGCACTTGAGCTCGATGACGAGGGGCGGCGCCGGCTCGCCGGGAGCCGCGTCGTAGACGTCGAGAACCTCGTCGAAGGCAGGGATGCGCTCGTCGGTGCCGCAGAGCCGGAGGTCCGAGAGCTCCTCGCTCGTGAGGTCCTCCACGAGCCCCTGCCTGCCCGTCACGCGCACGAGGTCGGAGTCGTGGACCACGACGAGGCGCCCGTCCGCGGTGAGGTGCACGTCGAGCTCGGAGCCGAAGCCCAGCTCGCGGGCGCGGCGGAAGGCCGAGAGCGAGTTCTCGGGGATGCCCAGGGCGAGGTCGTGCAAGCCTCGGTGCGCATACCGGTAGCGTGCGAGGTCCTCCCAGGAGCGGTCCACCTCGGCGTCCACGCGGGGCGCGATGAGCCCCAACGTGCCGGCAACCACGCCGGCGGCGCCCAGCGCCCACGGCAGGACGGGCGTCGCGCGCCCGACATCCCCATGCCTCTCCGGCATGACGACCACTCCCTTCCCTGCAAGTCCAGAGGGCCCCGAGGCAAAGCGGCCAAAGC
>CADBMC010000037.1 GCA_902795635.1 uncultured Coriobacteriaceae bacterium
AGCGAGCCGCGCGACAGGTCGTTGACGGGGCGCGCGAGGCCCTGGAGCAGCGGCCCGAAGGCCTCGGCCTTGCCGAAGCGCTGGATCAGCTTGTAGCCGATGTTGCCGGCGTCGAGGTTCGGGAAGATGAGCACGTTGGCGCGGCCGCCGACGGGGGAGCCGGGCGCCTTCTGGTCGGCGACGCGGTCGGAGAGGGCGGCGTCCAGCTGCATCTCGCCATCGACCTTGATCTCGGGGGCCTTCTTGCGGACGAGCTCGGTGGCCTCGCGGACGAGGTCGACGCGCTCGTGCTTGGCGGAGCCGTAGGTGGAGTAGGAGAGCATGGCGACGTAGGGCTCGGTGCCCATGAAGTCGCGCCACGACTTGGCCGACCCGATGGCGATCTCGGAGAGCTTGTCGGCGTCCGGGTACTCGTTCAGGCCCACGTCGGCGAGCAGCACGACGCCGTCCTGGCCATACACGCAGTCAGGGACGACCTCGAGCATCCAGCCGGATACGATCTTCACGCCCGGGGCGGTCTTGAGGATCTGGAGCGCGGGGCGCAACGTGTCGGCGGTGTAATGGGTGGCGCCCGAGACCATGCCGTCGGCGTCGCCCATCTTCACCATCATGGTCCCGAAGTACACGGGATCGTCCATCGTCTTGCGCGCCTGCTCGATGGTGACGCCCTTCTTGGCGCGGAGCTCGGCGAACTTCTGCGCGTAGGCCTCGTGCTTGTCGGAGGTCTTGGGGTCGATGGTGGTGCAGCCCACGACCTTGATCTCGTTGGGGTCGCCAAGGATCACGATGTTCGCGAAGCCCTCTTCCACGACCTGCTTGGCCGCCACGCGGACGCGCGCGTCCTCGCCCTCCGGCATGACGATCGTCTTCTTGTCTGCTGCGGCGCGCGCCTTGAGACTGTCTAGGAACTTGCTCACGCTATGACCTCCTTGGCTGCTAAACCATTAGCGGGATTCCTGTGGCGAAGGCGCCTGAGGTGGCGCCTCGGCCCCGGTGCGCCTACATTATAGAAGCGGCTCAGAGCAACTACCGGGCGCATGATAGAATCATTCCGTTCTCAGACGGCCGGCGGCATCGTCCGCGCAAGGCCGCAGCGCACGGCAAACAGAGAGGTCAAGAGGTCACACATGCCCATCAACAGCGGTCTGCCCGCTCGCTTCAACCCGGCAAGCTACGATGCCATCGTGATCGGCGCAGGCCTGGCAGGCTCCACCTGCGCCCGCAGGCTCGCGGAGGGATGCGGATGGCGCGTGTGCGTCCTGGAGCGCAGGCCCAGCGTCGCCGGCAACGCCTACGACTTCGTGAACGAGGACGGCATCCTCGTCCACAAGTACGGCCCGCACATCTACCACACGGAGAACGACCGCGTGCACCAGTTCCTGAGCCGTTTCACCGAATGGACCGACTACCAGCACAAGGTGCTCGCCAACGTCCACGGCACGCTCATGCCCGTCCCCTTCAACCACGCCTCGCTCCGGCTCGCATTCGGGCCCGAGAAGGGCGAGCGCCTCTATGCCAAGCTCGTCGACGTGTTCGGCAAGGACAAGAAGGTCCCCATCATGGACCTCAGGGCCCAGGGCGACCCGGACCTCGTCGAGGTTGCGGACTACGTCTACGAGAACATCTTCCTGCACTACACGATGAAGCAGTGGGGTAAGACGCCCGACCAGATCGACCCTTCCGTGACGGGGCGCGTCCCGGTGTTCGTGGGCGACGACGACCGCTACTTCCCGAAGGTGGCCCACCAGGGCATGCCCAAGGACGGCTACACGAAGCTCGTGGAGAGGATGCTCGACCACGACCTCATCGACGTGTTCTGCGATGTGGACGCGCTCGACCTGCTCGACCTCTCGAAGGACCGCGTGAGCATGTGCGAGCGCGTGTACGGGGGAGAGGTCATCTACACCGGCGCCATCGACGAGCTCTTCGGCTCGGACATGGGCGACTTGCCGTATCGCACGCTCGACATGCGCTTCGAGACGCTGCCGCAGGACCAGTTCCAGCCGGTCGCCACGGTGAACTACACGACCTCCGAGGACTTCACGCGCATCACGGAGTTCAAGCTCATGACGGGCCAGGTGGTTCCCGGCAAGACCACCATCATGCGCGAGTATTCCAAGGCCTACGAGCCGAGGAGCGGCCAGACGCCCTACTATGCGATCATCGAGGACGAGAACCTCAAGCTATATCGTGCCTATCGCGGCCGCGCGGACGACATCCTGAACCTCCATCCCGTGGGGCGCCTCGCGGAGTACCGCTACTACGACATGGACGGCGTCGTCGCGTCCTCCCTCGAGCTCTCCGACGAGCTCGTCGCACAGCATTAGGTTCCGTCGCAGCACCTGTCTTGCATCGGGGGGTCTCGTAGGTGTCAGACAAGATCATCACGTTCGGCGTGCCCTGCTACAACTCTGCCGCGTACATGGACCACTGCATCTCGTCCATCCTGGACGGCTCGGGGCACGCTCCCGACGTCCAGGTGGTCATAGTGGACGACGGTTCCACCAAGGACGACACGCCCGAGCGCGCCGACCGTTGGGCCGAGCGCTATCCGGACAACGTTAAGGTGGTCCATCAGGAGAACGGCGGGCACGGCATAGCCGTGCTCTCGGCCATCGCGCATGCGGACGGTACCTACTTCAAGATCGTCGACTCCGACGACTGGGTGGACGCCGGCGCCCTGCGCGCGCTGCTCTACCAGATGCGTCGGTTCAAGGCCACCGGCACGCGCGTGGACCTGATCGTCACGAACTACGTGTTCGAGCATGTGGCCGACGGCAAGCGCAACACCGTGGACTTCCGCACCGCGCTCTCGCGCGGCAAGGTGATCACCTGGGACCAGCTGGGCGTCTTCGGGCCGGGCCAGTACCTCATGATGCACTCGCTGTGCTATCGCACCGACATCCTGCGCATGGGCGGCGTCCCCATGCCCCCGCACACGTTCTACGTGGACAACATCTACGCCTACGTGCCCCTGCCTCGCGTGAGGACCATCTACTACCTCGACGTGGACCTCTACCGCTACTACATCGGCCGCGAGGACCAGTCCGTCAACGAGAAGGTCGTGATCAAGCGCGTCGACCAGCAGTTCCGCGTGACGCGCGTCATGATGCACGCATACCACCTCTACGACGAGGTGGAGATCACGAAGCTTCGCAACTACATGATGAACCACCTCACGCTGATGATGGCGTCGAGCTCCGCCTATGCGAGGCTCTCGAAGGACCCTGCCAACATGGAGGCCATGGACGCGCTCTGGGACGAGCTCGAGCGCTTCGACGAGCGCATGTACCGCTCGGCCCACAACGGCGTCTTCGGCAGGGCGATGAACCTTCCCACCAAGGCGGGCCGCGCAACGTCGGTGGGCATCTACCGCGTGGTGAGGAAGCTCTTCAAGTTCAACTAGCTCGCGTTGCCGCTCGCATCAGGCGGCGGGGCTGGCCGTTCCCGCGCCACGTCGTCTGCCGCGATGCTTCCGCGGGCTATTCTCCAGCGGCTCCCTTGAGGCCGTAGGCGTCCTTCGCCTCGCGCGTCCCGCAGGCGATCGCCCGCTCGAGCGCCTTGGTGGCAAGCGCGCCCACCACGTCCACGGGCATGTCCACCTCTCCTGTGGCCATCACGAAAATGGAGTCGCCGTCGTTGGTGGTGTGCGTCGGGCGGATGGCATGCGCGTAGGCGTCGGCAGAGATCTGCGCGACCTTGGTGGCCTGCGCCTTCGTGAGGCGCGCATTGGTGACGACGCACGAGATGGTGGTGTTGGTGCGCTCGAGCGGCATGCTCGCCGCAGCGGAGACGAGCGCGTCCACGCAGCTCGCTGGTGCGGCAGGGTCGGAGGAGGGGAGCACGCCGGCGATTCGCTCGCCCGTCTCGGGGTCGAAGACGTCGCCGCAGGCGTTCACGGCGGCAGCGGCGCCGCACACCAGAGGCCCGCTCTGTTCCACGTCCTCGCCGAAGCCGGACTTCATGGCGCGCTCGGGCCCAGCCAGCTTGCCCACGCTGCAACCCGTGCCCGCCCCCACGTTGCCGTGTGCGAGCGGCTCTTCCGGGGCGTCCAGGGCGGCGGCCGTCGCGGCGGCGCCGTCCTGTGCCGTGGGCCTCACGTGGGAATCGCCCACGGCGAGGTCGAAGACGCAGGCACCGCTCACGATGGGGACGACGCCCACGCCCACGTCGAGCCCTATGCCACGGCGCTCGAGCTCCTCGGCCACCCCGCACGAGGCGGCAAGCCCGTAGGCGCTGCCTCCCGAGAGCACCACGGCATGCAGGACGCCGACGGTCTCCTCGGGGCGCAGCAGGTCCGTCTCGCGCGTGGCGGGCGCGCCGCCGCGCACGTCCACGGCCCCGGTCGCCCCGGCAGGGCAGACGATGACCGTGCAACCGGTGCCCGCCCCCGCGTTCGTCGCATGGGCGGCGAAGATACCCGGAATCTGGGTGATGCTCTCTATTGCCATGCCTATCCCTCCAGCTCAGCGTGACGGCACAAGGCCCACGATTCCCATCTCGCGCAGCTCGCGCCACAGGCGAGCTACGGGAAGCCCCACGACCGTCAGGTAGTCCCCCTCGATGCCGCGCACGAGCAGCCGGCCTTCGCCCTGGATGCCGTAGGCGCCGGCCTTGTCCTTCGGCTCTCCGGTGGCCACGTAGGCCGCAATCTCGTCATCCTCCAGCGGATAGAAGGCCACGCGGGTGGTCTCGCAGAAGTTCCTCATGCGAGCGGCGTGCCTGCCGTCGGCCTCGTCGGCCACCATGACGCACACGCCGGTGGACACCTCGTGCGTGCGTCCGGAGAGCATGCGAAGCATCCGGGCCGCGTCCTCGTCGTCGGCGGGCTTGCCGAGCACCTCGTCGCCGAGGGCGACCACCGTGTCCGCGGCGACCACGGCTTCGCCG
>CADBMC010000038.1 GCA_902795635.1 uncultured Coriobacteriaceae bacterium
GCCGCCCACCGAGCCGCATCCATATATGAAAGGGAGGGCCCTCGCGGACCCTCCCCCTCTTGCGGAGCGTGTCTCATGCGGCATCTGGCCGCATGATGGGACCTAGCGCTGGTCCTCCGGGACCGGCTTCTTGAGGATGCCGACCACGAGCGCCGTGAGCACCATGCCGACGGCGATGGCGAGCGCGTAGATCAGCGGGTTGGAGATGACGTTCGGGATCAGGATGACCCAGATGCCGCCGTGCGGGGCCATCGACTCGACGCCGAAGCCGAGCGAGATGGCGGCAGCAGCGGCCGAGCCCACCATCAGCGAGGGGATGACGCGCAGCGGGTCCGCGACGGCGAACGGGATGGCGCCCTCGGTGATGTAGGAAAGGCCCAGGATCCAGCAGGAGTTGCCCTGAATCTTCTCCTCCTTCGTGAACTTGTTCGGGAAGAGGTGGGTGGCAAGGGCGAGGCCGAGCGGCGGGGTCATGCCAGCGGCCATGCAGGCGCACACGGGCGCGTAGATGCCCTGGCTCATGAGGCCGATGGCGAACGTGGAGATGGCCTTGTTGACGGGGCCGCCCATGTCGAACGCCATCATGCAGCCGATGAGCAGGCCGAACGCGACGCCGGTGACGCTGCCGAGGCTGTTGAGCCAGTCGGTGAGGGCGTTGAGCACAAACGCGATCGGCGCGTTGATGAAGAAGTGGAACACCAGGCCCGAGATCAGGATCGAGCACAGGGGCACGACGATGAGCTGGTAGATGGGCGCGATGCCGGACTTCACCTTGCTGCCGAGCTTGTCGGAGAAGCACAGGGCGACGTAGCCACCGAGAAGGCCGCCGACCATGCCGCCCAGGAAGCCCGACCCGCCGAGGCGCGCGAGCATGCCGAGCGTAAGGCCGACCGCGAAGCCTTGCTTGCCGGCGATGGACTGGGCGATGCCTGCGGCAAGCGCCGGCACCATGAGGGCGAACGCGGCGTTGCCGCCCACGTTGTTCAGAGCCTCAGCCAGCGGATTGTAAGTGGGATCGGTCGGGTCGGACGCATGGATGCCGAACGCGAACGACAGGGCGATGATGATGCCGCCGGCGATGACGAACGGAAGCATCATGTTGACGCCGGCCATGAAGTGCGTGTAGAGCTGCTGGCCCACGGACTTCTTGGCTTCGGTCCCCTCAGAGCCCGCCTCGCCCTGGATGGCACCGATCTTGGTGAGGCCGTTGCCGGCGAACGCCTGCTCGATGACGCCCTCGGCGTCCTTGATGACGGCGCCCGTGGAGGTCTGCACGACGGACTTCTCGGAGAAGCGCGAGAGGTCGATGGCGCGGTCGGTGGCCAGGATGATGAGGTCGGCGGAGTCGATCTCGGCCTGGGTCAGGACGTTCTCGACCTTGGCGCCCTGGGTCTCCACCTTCACGGCGTAGCCGAGCTTCTTCGCGGCGTCCTCGATCTTCTGAGCTGCCATATAGGTATGCGCGATGCCTGTGGGGCACGAAGTGACGGCAACGATGGAACCCTTGGCGGGGGTGGCGTCGGCTGCATCGGAGGCGTCCGTCGCGACATCCTCTTCCTCGGCCTCAGCGGGCTTGCCGATGGACCCGATCACCTTGAGCACGCCGGCCGGGTCCTTCGCGGCGCGGAGCGCGTCGCGGAACTCGGGCTCCGCAAGGTTCTGGGCGAGGGTGCTCAGGATCTGCAGATGCTCGTCGGCGGCGTCGGCAGGCACCACGATGGTGAAGGCGCAGTCGATGTCGGAGCCGTCGAGTCCCTTGTAGTCCTGGATCACCCCCGTGTGGAAGAACGCAAGACCGGCACCGGAGACGTGGGAGCTCTTGGCATGCGGGATGCCGAAGCCCTCCTCGATTCCGGTGGACGTCTGGGCCTCACGCTTGAGGAAGTCCTGGTATAGGCCTTCCTCCGAGTCGGCCAAGCCCTGCTCCGCGAAGATCTTCGCGGCCCGATGCAGCAGCTCGTCCTTGGATGTGATCGATGGATCCACGACGATGCGGCTCTCATCAATCAAACCCGTGATGTCCATATCCCCTCCTTCTGTCGATAAAATTCGACCATTTAACCTAACTTATGGACACTATCTGTCGAATTTGTGATAAGTCCACGAAGCCAGTATGACACGATTGCGAAACAATCGACCCGACATATGGCAGCCAATTAGTCCATGTCCAGAACAAGGCCGCGCACACGAAGGGGAGGCCCCCTACGGGACCTCCCCTTTCATACGCATCACTTGTGTGCGGATGCCTCGTTCTCCCGCGGCTACAGGAGCCGGAGCGAGACCTCCTTCAGCTGCGCGCCCGTGACCTCCGATGGCGCCGCGCTCATGAGGTCGGAGCCGCTCGAGGTCTTCGGGAACGCCATGACCTCGCGAATCGAGTCCGCCCCGGCCAGGAGCATGCACACGCGGTCGAGGCCGAGCGCGAAGCCGCCCATGGGAGGCGCGCCGTAGGACAGCGCGTCCATGAGGAAGCCGAACTGCGCGCGGGCCCGCTCCTCGGTGAAGCCGAGCAGCTTGAGGATGCGCATCTGGAGCTCGGGGTCGTGGATGCGCATGCCGCCGCCGCCCGCCTCGAAGCCGTCCATCACGAAGTCGTAGGTGTGGCTGCCTACGGCCAGCGGGTCGGTGTCGAGCAGGTCGATCTGGTCCTCGTCGGGCTGGGTGAAGGGCTGGTGCTCGGAGTCGAGCGCCTTGCGGTCCTCGTCCCAGTGGAACAGCGGGAAGTTCACGACCCATAGGAAGTCGTGGCCCTCGCGCTTGACGTCGAGGGCGTTCGCCATGTGCGAGCGCATGCCGCCCAGGATCTCGTCGGCCTTGAGGCGGGTCTCGACGGCGAACATCACCAGGTCGCCAGGCTCGACGTCCATCTCGGCGCGCAGGGCCGCCATCTCCTCGTCGGAGAAGAACTTCAC
>CADBMC010000039.1 GCA_902795635.1 uncultured Coriobacteriaceae bacterium
CCCTCGGGGAACGGGATCAGGTTGTGGTGGCTCTTGATGGTCGAGGCCTTGCCGCCCGTCTTGCGCGCGCCGCTCTCGATGATGTCGGGGTAGATCGTGCCCTGCGCCAGGTAGCGCACGCCATCGAGCTTCTCGGCCTCCGCGAAGAAGACCTTCCAGAACTCGCGGCCGATGATGCGGCGCTTCTTCTCCGGGTCGGTGATGCCCGCCAGGAGGTTGAGGTAGCGGTCCTCCACGTGCGCATGCACGAACGGCACGTTGAACTGCTGCGAGAACACGCGCTCGACGCTCTCCGGCTCGCCCTTGCGCAGCATGCCGTGGTTCACGAACACGCAGGTGAGCTGATCGCCAACGGCGCGGTGCACGAGGGCGGCCGTGACGCTGGAGTCCACGCCGCCAGAAAGCCCCAGGATCACGCGGTCATCGCCCACCTGCTCGCGGATCTCGGCCACCTTCTGCTCGATGACGCCCTCCATGGTCCAGGTGGGCTCGAGGCCGCAGATGCCGAACAGGAAGTTGGAGAGCATCTCGTTGCCATGCGGGGTATGACGCACCTCAGGGTGGAACTGCGTCGCGTAGAGCCCGCGCGATGGGTCCTCCATGGAGGCGACGGGGCAGGTCTCGGTGCGCCCGGTGACGTGGAAGCCCTCGGGCACGCGGCTCACCGCGTCGCGGTGGCTCATCCACACGACCTGCTCGAAGGGGGTGTTGCCCAGAAGGCGCGACTCGCCCATGCGCTCCAGGGTCGCGCGGCCGTACTCGCCCTTCTCGGTATGGGCGACCTCGCCGCCCAAGGTCACGGCCATGATCTGCTGACCGTAGCAGAAGCCCAGCACGGGCACGCCCATCCCCAGCACGGCAGGGTCGATGCCGGGAGCATCGTCCGCATACACGCTTGCGGGGCCGCCCGAGAGGATGATGGCGCTCGGGTGATGCCCCGCGAGCTCCTCGGCCGGTATGTCGCAAGGGAAGATTTCCGAGTAGGCATGCAGGTCGCGCACGCGGCGGGCTATAAGTTGGCCGTACTGCGCGCCGAAGTCGAGCACTGCCACGAGCTTGGTGTCGTTGCTGTCAGTCAAGGCATGCCTCCCGGTCGTAAGGATGCTTCCCATCATAGCCGGACGCGGCCGCAGGCGGCCACAGGACGAAGGCCGCGCATGCAGGGAGCGGGCGGCGCAGGGCTAGGCCTACACGTTGAAGCGGAAGTGCATGACGTCGCCGTCTTGGACGACGTAGTCCTTGCCCTCCATGCGCAGCTTGCCAGCAGCACGGCACCCAGCCTCGCCGCCGAGCGCCACGTAGTCCTCGTAGCTCGCCACCTCGGCCTTGATGAAGCCCTTCTCGAAGTCGGAATGGATCACGCCCGCCGCCTGCGGTGCCTTGCAGCCCACGGGCACGGTCCAGGCCTTCACCTCGAGCTCGCCAGCCGTGAAGTAGCTCTCGAGGCCCAGCAGCCGATAGGCCGCCTGGGCGAGCGTCTCCAGGCCGGAGTGCTCGAGCCCGAGCTCCTCCAGGTACTCGGCGGCGTCCTCGTCGTCCAGGTCGATGAGCTCCGACTCCACCTTGCAGCTGATGGGAACGGCCTGCTGGCCGCCCAGCACGGGCGCCGGCTCGCCGAGCGCATCCTCGTCCACGTTCGCCACGTACAGGATCGGCTTCATCGTGAGCAGGAACAGGTCGTGCGCGGCATCGCGCTCCTCGTCGGTCATGTCCATCTCGGCCGCGCGGCGCCCCTCGTTCAGCCATGCGTCCAGACGCTTTGCCACCTCGAGCTTCGGGGCCGAGGCCTTGTCGCGCTTGGCCTCCTTCTCCAGGCGCGGGAGCGCCTTCTCAACCGTGGCCAGGTCGGCAAGCACGAGCTCCGTCTGGATCGTCTCCACGTCGTCTTCCGGGCCGGCCGAGGACTCGTGGCGGATCACGTCGGGGTCGGAGAAGCAGCGCACCACCTCGCAGATGGCGTCGGTCTCGCGGATGTTGGCCAGGAACTGGTTGCCCAGGCCCTCGCCCTCGCTCGCGCCCTTCACCAGGCCGGCGATGTCGACGAACTCGACCGTCGCCGGCACGATGCGGCTCGGGTGCACGATGTCGGCAAGCACCTGGAGGCGCTCGTCGGGGACGTCCACGACGCCCACGTTGGGATCGATCGTGGCGAAGGGATAGTTCGCGGCCAGCCCGCCCTTCTTGGTGAGGGCGGTGAACAGGGTTGACTTGCCGACGTTGGGCAGGCCGACGATACCGATGGAGAGCGACATGTGAGACCTTTCCGGCAAGGCTTGGGCCTTGCTCCCTGACGCGTCGCGAGGCGGCGCGGATTCGTTTCCGGCACGAGGCCGTGCCGACGGTGCCTATGCCTGCACCTCGTCGCCCGTGTCGAGGCCCTCGAGGAAGTCGAGCCCCTGCTGCAGGCGCTTCTTGCCCTCCGCCTTGAGCCGGTCGATCTCGGCCTTCTGCTTGGCCTTCTGCTCGTCGCGCTTGAGCTGCTGCTCGTCGGGGACGAGCAGGTCGGCGGTGTCGGCGGGGCGCATCTCGAGGGCGCCCTCGGGACAGGCCGAGACGCATGCGCCGCAGCCCACGCAGTAGGCGCTCGCCACGTTGAAGCGGCCGTGCTCGTCCACGTCGCACGCGTTGATGGGACAGGCCTGCTCGCAGGCGCCGCAGACGGTGCAGCGGGTCGCGTCGCAGGCTGGCACCTCGAAGGACACGTTCCCCGCGAGCTCGGGATGCTTCTGCAGCACGCCGATCAGCAGCTTGCGACGCCGTGTGAGCGTGCGGCGGCGATGGGAGGCGTTCGTGGCTCCCACCATCTGGTCGAGCTGGCGGTCGAGGGCGTTCAGGCGGGTCGTGTTCTGCTGGATGCGCTTCGCGATGGCGCTCGCGCCGGAGACGACGCCGCCCGGCATGACCATGCTCGAAGCGGAGCCCATGATGCCCTTCACGAACTCGGCGCGCTCGTAGGAGTGGCGGATGGTGTGGTCGAGCGCGTCCTCGTCCATCTCGAGCCCCACGGTCCGGCCGCTCAGCTGCTCGGCCTGTGCGATGGACTCCGTGAGCGCCTGCTCCCCGGTGGTGGTGCGGCACTTGTCGCAGACGCCGAACGGCAGGTAGACGCTGATGTTGCCGAACTCCGTGAGCAGCGCCAGCAGGGACTCGGGCGGGACGGCGCCCACGCAGGGCAGCACGACCACGTTCGGGTCGGGCGCATGCCCGAGCGCGCGCGTGCAGGTGATGTAGCAGCGCTCGTAGGCGCCGGCGACCTTCGCCACCTCGTCGTGTATGACCTTGGGAAGGTGATGACGGTCGGAGAACACGTCCATGGGGCATGCGGGGATGCATAGCCCGCACTTGCGGCACATGTCCGAGACCTGTATGGCGTCCGCGCCGATCGTTATCGCGTCGACCGGGCACACGTCGACGCAGGCGGAGCAAACGCCCGGGTCGCCCGTGGCGATGCGCAGGCAGTTGCGCGAGGACGTCTTGGGGCGCTCCTTGTAGCGGGAGGGCTCCCAAGGCCCGCGCTGGGCCGCCTGGTCGTCGCTCGAGTTGCCGAACGGGTCCCTGATCGCGCGCAGGTCGTTGCGGATGCCGATGAGGTCGTCGATGAAGTCGCCGTTCTCATACGCATTGCCTGAATCTGCCATGCGACTGCGCCCTCCCCTCCTGCTCGCGAGCTTGCCTCTCCGGTCGCCGCCCCTCGACGACGTTCCGTTGCGCCTCGAATAGTGTAGCGTCCCGAAGACGGCGAAGGGGCCGGCCACGAGCGTGACCGACCCCTCATGCCTGCATCATCCGTGCGTGCTGCCGAGTCCGCACGGCCTAGCGTGCGCCTTCGAGCGCAGACGGCCTAGTACATGCCGCCGCCCTGGCCGCCCTGCGCGGCAGCCTGGGAGATGGCCTCCTCGATCGTCGTGTCCTTCGGCTCGTCGGAGACGGTGGCCTCGGTGATGAGGATCAGCGAGGCGACGGACGCGGCGTTCTGGAGCGTGGTGCGGGTGACCTTGACCGGGTCGAGCACGCCCATCTCGATCATGTCGCCGTACTTGCCGGAAGCGGAGTCCAGGCCCTGGCCGGCCGGGAGCGCCTTGATCTTCTCGACCACGACGGAGCCCTCGTAGCCGGCGTTGCTGGCGATGGTCTTCACCGGGGCCTCGAGCGCCTTGCGGATGATGTCGACGCCGACCTGCTCGTCGGCATCGGCGACCTGGACGTCGTCGAGCGCAGCCGCGCCCTCGAGGAACGCCACGCCGCCGCCGGCGACGATGCCCTCCTCGACGGCCGCACGGGTGGCCTGCAGGGCGTCCTCGATGCGGTGCTTGATCTCCTTGAGC
>CADBMC010000040.1 GCA_902795635.1 uncultured Coriobacteriaceae bacterium
CGGAGCAGGTCGGGTCGGCGTTGGAGACGATCACGAACTCGCGCGTGAGCTCTCCGGAGGCGTCGTAGATCGGGAAGTAGCGCTGGTTCGAGAGCATCGACTCGCAGATGATCTCGTGCGGCACCTCGAGGAACTCCTCGTCGAAGCGGCCCACGAGCACCGTCGGCCACTCGCAGAGGTTCACGACCTCGTCGAAGACGGCCTTCGGGGTGTCCACATGCGCCCCGCCGCGCTCCTGCTCCACCTTCGCGATGCCCTCGCGGATGACCTCGCGGCGGCGCTTGGCGAGAAGCACGTGGCCCTCCTCGAGCGTCCGCTCGTAGGAGGCGGGGTCGCTCACGACGACGTCGCCCGAGCCGAGCACGCGATGCGTGCGCGTCACGTTCGACGAGGTCACGTCGCCGTAGCTCACGGGGACGACCTCGTCTCCGAGCAGGCACACGATCCAGCGCACCGGGCGGCAGTAGGTGACGTGCTCGGATCCCCAGCGCTGCGAGCGCGGGAACGAGAGCGCGCCGATGGTCCTCTCGCATAGCTCGGAGAGCAGCGGGCGGGCGTCCTTGGAAGGCACGTTCACCTCGCCGAAGACGTACTCCTTGCCGTCCGCGTCCTCGCGGCGCTCGAGTGCCGAGACGTCCAGGCCCTTGCCGCGGGCGAATCCCAGCGCGGCCTTGGTGGGGTTGCCGTCGGCGTCGAAGGCGATTTTGGCCGCGGGCCCGCGGAACACCTGGTGGAGCGCCTCGGTGGCATCGGCCACGTCGCGAACGCGCACCGTGAGGCGGCGCGGCGACGACATGGTCTCCACCTCGCCATGGGCGAGCCCGAGCTCGTCGAGGCCCTTGGCGAAGAGCTTGCCGAGCTGCTCCTCGGCGCTCATGAGCGGGGCGCTGGGCAGCTCCTCGCTTCCGATCTCGAGCAGGAAGTCTCGCTTCGAGGCCATGCTAGGCCACCTCCTCAGAAGAGCCGCCCGCGACCTTGGCGAGGTAGGCCTCGCAGCAGAGCTTCGCGATGGTGCGGACGCGCAGGATGTAGTTGGCTCGCTCGACGGCGGAGATGGCGCCGCGGCTGTCGAGCAGGTTGAACGCGTGGCTGCACTTGAGCACGCAGTCGTAGGCGGGAAGCGGCAGGCCCGCGTCCAGGCAGGAGTGGCACTCCTGCTCGTACTCGTCGAACTTCGAGCGCATCATGCCGACGTTGGCCACCTCGAAGTTGTAGGCGGAGAACTCGCGCTCGTTCTCCAAGAACACGTCCCCATAGGTGACGGGCGTGCCGTCCGGCAGCCTGCTCCACACCAGGTCGTAGACGCGGTCGACCTCCTGGGCGTACATGGCAATGCGCTCGAGGCCGTAGGTGATCTCCACCGGCACCGGGTCCACCGAGAGGCCGCCCACCTGCTGGAAGTAGGTGAACTGGGTGACCTCCATGCCGTCCAGCCACACCTCCCAGCCAAGGCCCCAGGCGCCGAGCGTGGGGCTCTCCCAGTCGTCCTCCACGAAGCGGACGTCGTGCTTGTCGGGGTCGAGCCCGATGGCCTTGAGCGAGCCGAGGTAGAGCTCCTGGCTGTTGGCCGGCGAGGGCTTCAGGAGCACCTGGAACTGGTAGTAGTGCTGCAGGCGGTTGGGGTTCTCGCCGTAGCGGCCGTCCGCAGGACGGCGGCAGGGCTGCGCGTAGCAGGTGCGCCATGCGTCGGGCCCGAGCGAGCGCAGCAGCGTGGCCGTATGGAAGGTGCCGGCGCCCACCTCCGAGTCGTAGGGCTGCATGATCGTGCACCCCTGCGCTGCCCAGTAGGTCTGGAGCGTCAGGATCATGTCCTGGAACGTCATCGATTGTTCTGCCATGTGGGATGACTCCTTGTCCTGTGCGTGCAAGTGAAGGGCTAGAGAAGCCCGAAGCGGTCCAGAGGCCAATACCTGAGGAAGGCCACAGACGTTATGGTATCCGTACTTATGGCGCCGAAGTAGCGCGAGTCGCGCGAGTTGGTGCGGTTGTCCCCCATCACCCACACGCATCCAACGGGCACGGTGTAGGGGTAGGCGATGTCGGCTCCGGCCATCGTGGAGGAGAGCGGGTCGGAGCGCTTGCCCTCCACGTAGGGCTCGTCGAGCGCCTCGCCGTCCACGTAGACGACCCCGTCGCGCAGCTCCACCGTCTGGCCCTCCGTGGCGATCACGCGCTTCACGAGGATGGTCGTGTCGCCGTTGGCGTCCGTGGTGCCCTCGGGATCCTCGAAGGTGACGATGTCGCCCTGCTTTGGCTGGGAGAAGGCGAGGCTCACCTTCTCGCCGAGGATGTAGTCGCCGACCTCGATCGTGTCCTCCATCGAGCCGGTGGGCACCACGAAGGGCTCGCACACGAACGTGCGGATGAGGAACGCCGCGACGATGGCGACGGCGACGACGATGACCCACGAGAGGAGGCCGCCCCGCTCGCGGCCGTCCGCGAGCTCGTCCTGGCCCATGTCCTGGCCCATCTAGCACCCCTCCCCTTCAGGCGAGACGTCCTCGCACGTCCCCATGCCGGAGGCGCGCAGGCGCTCGACGTCTTCCGCATGCGACTCCAGCCAGGCGTGCTCCTCGCGCGAGACCTCGCCGGGCTCGATGAGGTCGGGGCGCCAGGCGGCCGTCCTGAGCAGCGCGTCGCGACGCCGCCACAGGTCAACCGCGCCATGGTCGCCCGATAGCAGCACGGGGGGCGTCCCCATGCCGCGGAACGTTGCCGGCCGGGTGTACTGCGCGTATTCGAGCAGGCCGTCGGAGAAGGACTCCTCGACGGCGCTCATGTCGTCTCCCAGGGCGCCCGGGAGCAGCCGCACCACGGCGTCGATCACGGCAAGCGCAGCGAGCTCGCCTCCGGTGAGCACGTAGTCGCCTACGCTCAGTACCTCGTCGGCAAGCGAGTAGGCACGCTCGTCCATCCCCTCGTAGCGGCCGCACACGAACAGCAGGCGCTCCTCGTGGGAGAGGCGCTCGGCAGCCGCCTGGTCGAACCGGGCCCCGCATGGGCTGAAGAAGATGACGTGCGGCTTGGCGGAGCCTGCCGCGGAGACGCTCTCCACTGCCTCGAAGATGGGCCCGGCCTTCATGAGCATGCCGGCGCCCCCGCCGAAGGGCGCGTCGTCCACCGTGCGATGGCGGTCGTGCGTCCAGGTGCGCAGGTCGTGCGCGACGAACGAGAACACGCCGCGCTCCTGCGCCCTGCCCAGCACCGAGGCGCCCAGGTAGGGCCCGAACACCTCGGGTATGACGGATATGGCCTCGTAGGTGGGCATTGGGCTCCTAGATGATGCCGTCCGGCAGCCTGATGGGGATCGGTCCTTTCTCGGGCACCTCCGAGACCACCTCGTCGATGACGGGCACGAGGACCTCGCGCCCGTCGCAGTCGAGCACCCACACGTCGTTGGCGGGGCCCTGCATGACCTCAGCTATGGTCGCCGAGAAGCCGAGGGACGCATCTGCCACCTCGCGCCCCACGAGCGAGGGGGCGTCGTGCAGCTCGAAGCCGGCAGGGAGGTCCGCGGCGCGGACGAGCACGACCTTGCCGGCAAGGTGCTCGGCATCGTCGCGGCCACGCGAACCGGAGAGGCCGACGAGCGCGCCCGATGCGCCCTGCTCGACGGACTCCACTACGTGGAAGCGGTCGCGCTTGGCCTCGGGGGGCACGCAGGCGACGCGCATGCCTTCCCGCAAGACGAAGGGAAGGCCATCGCGAGCTGCCACGACGACCTTCCCCTTGTTCCCATGGGCCTTGACGACGCGCGCCACGGCCTTGTACGTGTCTGCCACGGACTGGTCCTCGGTTCCCCTCTGGCCCTAGTCCAGGACCTCTACCTCGACCGAGGTGCCCACACGCTGCCCAAGCGCACGCGCGAGCGTGCGGATGGACTTGATGGTGCGCCCCTTGCGCCCGATGACGCGGCCTGCGTCGTCCGCGGCGCACGTGATCTCGATGAGTGTGCCGTCGCCGTTGTCGGTGACGTCGAGCGAGACGGCGTCGACGTCGCTCACGAGCGAGCACACGATGTACTCGACGAGGTCCGCCACGCGGTCGGAGGGAGCCTCTTCGGCATCCTCCTCCTGCTCGGCGGCATCGGCCTGGCCTTCGTCCTCGAGCTCGGCATCAGCCTCGGGGTCGTCGAGGATGTCCTCGGCATCGGAGGCCATGCTACGCCTCTGCCTTCTCGGCAGCGGCCTCAGCGGCAGCCTCGGCAGCGGCAGCGGCCTTGGCCTGGGCCTTCTTGGAAGGCTTGACCTTCTTCTCGGGCTCGGCCTTCTCGCCGCGGGCGATGGCGATGAGGTGGGAGACGGAATCGGTGGGCTGAGCGCCCTTGGCGATCCACTCGTCGACCTTCTCGAGGTCCACCTCGATGGTCTTGGGCTCGGTCAGCGGGTTGTAGCGGCCGACCTCCTCGATGAGACGCCCGTCGCGCGGCATGCGGCTATCGGCGACGACGATGCGGTAGTAGGGACGCTTCTTGGCGCCGTGGCGGGCAAGGCGAATCTTGACTGACAATGCGACTCCTCCAGACGGCCCCAGGCCAGAGACCGGGGCATGCGAAATAAACACAGCTCTTGATGATACGACATGAGGGCTGGATAAGGTAGCCAGTATTTCGGAGCACACGCCAGCCACGCAAGCCCGGACGCTGGGGGCATTCCCATCCCAGGCGCCTGCCGCCCGTATAATCGTGCCATGGAAGCGACCTCACGCACACCCGACGCGGCTCCGGAGGACGGGCTCTGGGAGGGCCCGGCCATCGGCCTGCTCGACCTCGACGCCTTCTTCGCGTCCGTCGAGATGCTCGACCATCCCGAATGGCGCGGCAAGCCCGTGATCGTGGGCGGCTCGTCGGGCAAGCGCGGCGTCGTGTCCACGGCGTCCTACGAGGCCCGCCGCTATGGCGTCCACTCCGCCATGCCCTCCGCGGAGGCGGAGCGGCTTTGCCCCGACGCCATCTGGGTGCGCGGCAACTACCAGCGCTATCGCGAGGTGAGCGACCAGGTGATGGCCCTCATCGGCGACGAGACGCCCCTCGTGGAGCAGGTCTCGATCGACGAGGCCTTCTTCGACGTGAGCCCGGGCCGCTTCTCGCGCGAGAGCCCCGTCGGCATCTGCCGCAGGCTCCAGGAGCGCGTCGCCGCCCTCGGCGTCACCTGCTCGATCGGCCTCGGCACCAGCAAGACCGTGGCCAAGATCGCCTCCGACATGGACAAGCCGCGCGGCCTCACCGTCGTGCTGCCGGGGTCCGAGGCGGAGTTCCTGGCGCCTCTGCCCGTGAGGAAGATGAGCGGCATCGGCCACTCCACCGAGGCGAGGCTCGCCAAGCTGGGGATCCGGACGCTGGGCCAGCTCGCGGAGGCCGACGAGGAGGAGCTGCTCAGCGAGTTCGGCATCATGGGCCCCCGCATGGTGGAGCGGGCACGCGGCCGCGAGCGCTCCCAGGTGGCCGAGAAGGCGGCGCCCGACGACACGAAGTCCGTCTCCAACGAGCGCACGTTCGCGCGCGACCTCACGACGGAGAGGGAGGTTCGGCGCGCGATCGACTACGTGTGCACCCTCGTGGGCGAGCGCCTGAGGAGGAAGGGGCTCAAGGGACGCACCGTCACGCTGAAGGTGAAGTACGACGCGACCCATGCGCGCACTGCCCAGGAGCAGCTGGCGCGGCCGAGCGACCAGGAGGCGGCCTTCGCGCCCGTGGCGCAGCGCCTCCTCGCGCAGATATGGGAGCCGGGCATCTCGGTGAGGCTCATAGGCGTCGGGCTTTCCGGGTTCGGCCCCGATGGCGGCCGACAGCTCTCGCTCTTCGACGCCGCGCAGGGAGCCGACGACGCTGCCGAGAGGAGCCTCTCCGCAGCTCGCGACGAAATACGCTCGCGCTTCGGGGATGCCGCGATCGGCTATGGGCGCGACCTGAGGCTCCGGGAGGAGTCCTCGGACACGACGCCCATGAACAAGGGCTAGGCCTCGCGCTCGGACTCGTCCGCCAGGGCCTCCGCGACGCGCCGGGCGTCCGGCTCGCCGGTGTCCTCCCCCGCCCGTTCGCGCTCCGCCGCCGCTGCGGCGTCCGTGCCAAGCCCGTCGTCGAGCTCGGACTCGAGGCCCAGGCGCACGCGCGGGGCGTCGCCCCAGAGCCGCTCGAGGCGGTAGTAGGAGCGGGCCTCGGGCCTCATCACGTGGACAACCACGCTGCCGAAGTCGAGGAGCACCCAGCCGTCGCCCGCGCGGCCCTCCACGCTCATGGGCGAGATGCCCCATGCCTTCTTGGCCGCGGCCTCCACCTCCTCGAGGACGAGGTCGCGCAGCGGGTTGTTCGGCGCCGTGCAGATCACGAAGTAGTCGCACACGTCCGAGAGCCCGGTGAGGTCCAGCACAATGACGTCCTGGGCCTTCTTCTCGTCTGCCGTCCTGGCGGCGAGCTTCGCGAGCTCGCGCGAGCTTGCCTTGGCCACGGTGGTTTCTGCCACGTCAGATCTCCTTGCCCTTCGCCCGTCCGAGGACGAGCCTGTTGTAGATGTCCAGCGTCCCGGGATAGAGGTAGCGCTCCGTCTCCAGGACGTAGGCCGCCCCCATGGCGAACGCGTGGAAGTAGAGCTCGTCGAGCGGCGCCGTCTCGTCCTCGGCGCGCAGGCGCTCGATTGTCTCGGTCGACGGACGGCCGGGCTCGATGCCGTCGGCCACGAACACCGCCATGTCGAGCGGCGACATGTCCGCCGAGCCCAGCGTGTGGCGCTCGATCGCCTGGAACACCGACGCGGGAAGCTCTGGGAAGAGGCCCGGGAGCTCGCGTGCGGCGACGATGCCATGGAGCAGCGGGGACACGAGCGCGAGGTCGACGCCGAGGTCGATGCCCAGCTCCCGTGCGCGGGCGATGGTCTCGTCCTTGGAGAGCGCCTTGGACCAGTCGTGGAGCAGCCCCGCCGCGCGGGCCTCGAACTCGTCCACCCCATGCGAGACGGCGATCCTGGCGGCCTCCTCCGCGACCCTGCGGGAGTGCGCCAGCCGCTTGGGCTTGGCCGCGAGCTGGGCGCCCACGGCCTCGTCCAGCCTGGAGAGCTCCTCTTCCTGCGCCTTCGTGAGGCCCATCAGGAATCACGTCCCGTCTTGTGAGGCACGCCGTCCGGGGTGTACAGCGAGTGCTTCTCTATGTAGCCCACAACGGAGTCCGGGGTGAGGTAGCGCAGCGACTGCCCCTCGCGGCGCCTCTGCCTCAGGTAGCTCGAGGAGATGGCGAGGGCTGGCACCTCGAGGTAGGTGACGTCGAAGTCCACGCCGGAGCGCCTGATGGCATCGCGGGCCCGGTCGAGGTCGTAGCCGGGCCGCGTGGCGCCGACGAACTTGGCCAGGCTCGCGATGGTCGCCGCGTCGTGCCACGAGACGATCTCGGAGATGGCGTCGGCGCCGGTGATGAAGTAGAACTCGACGTCATCGGGATAGAGCGCGCGCAGGAGCCTGAGCGTGTCGGCCGTGTAGGTTATGCCCTCGCGGGCGACCTCGAACCTGCTGCAGTAGAAGAGCGGGTTGGACGAGGTGGCCAGAAGCGCCATCGAATAGCGGTCCTCGCCCGAGGACACGTCGCGTCCCTGCTTGAAGGCAGGACGTCCTGCCGGCATGAAGACGACGAGGTCGAGGCCCAGGTCGCCCGCCGCCTGCTCGGCGGCGACGAGGTGGCCGTAGTGGATGGGGTCGAAGGTGCCACCCATGATGCCGAGGCGACGCTTCCGCCCCAGGACCTTGGGCACGGGCGGGAGGTAGCTCTCGAGCATCTGGAGGTCGTAGGTGCTCATCGCGTCTGTCCCTCGCCTCTCAGCAGGTACTTCGTGGTGGTGAGGGCCTCGAGGCCCATGGGCCCGCGCACGTGCAGCTTCTGCGTGGAGATGCCGATCTCGCATCCCAGGCCGAAGACCCCGCCGTCGGTGAAGCGCGTCGAGGCGTTCACGTACACGGCCGCGGCGTCCACGCCGGCGAGGAAGGCCTCGCTCGCGGCGTAGTCGTTGGTGACGATGGCCTCCGAATGGCCGGTTCCATAGCGATTGACGTGCGCGATCGCCTCCTCCGTGCCCGAGACGCACCTCACGCTCATCTCGAGGCCGAGGTACTCGCGGCCCCAGTCCTCCTCGGTCGCCTTGCGCATGGGGATGCCCGCCGAGGCGGCGATGGCGCATGCGCGGTCGTCGCCGCACAGGCTGACGCCGGCCTGCTCCAGGGCCGTGAGCACGGGAGGCAGGAGCCTCTCGGCCGCGTCGTCGTCCACGAGGAGCGACTCGGCGGCGTTGCAGGTGCCCGGACGCGACGTCTTCGCGTTCACGACCACGTTCGTGGCCATCTCGGCGTCGGCCGTGCGCTGCAGGTAGATGTGGCAGTTGCCAACGCCCGTCTGGATCACGGGCACGGTGGCCTCCCTCACGCAGGCGTTGATGAGCCCCGCGCCGCCGCGCGGGATGAGCACGTCGACGAGGCCCGTGGCATGCATGAGCTCTACCGAGGCCTCGTGGCCTCCCTCGCCCACGATCTGCACGACGTCCGCCGGAAGGCCGGCGCCCTCGATGCCCGCGCGGCAAGCGGCCGCGATCGCCTCGCAGGAGTCGTGGGCGGCCGAGCCGCCGCGCAGCACGCAGGCGTTGCCGGACCTGAGGCATAGCGCCATTGCGTCGGCCGTGACGTTCGGGCGTGCCTCGTAGATCATCGCCACGACGCCCAAGGGGACCGTGACCTGCTCCATGCGCAGGCCGCAGTCGAGCGTGCGGCCCAGGAGCACACGTCCGAGCGGGTCGGGAAGCGCGGCAACCTCGCGCATGGAGGCCGCGATGGCCGCCACGCGGCCCTCGTCGAGCATGAGGCGGTCGAGCAGCGACGCCTTCATGCCCGCCTCCGCAGCGCGCGCGAAGTCGGCCGCATTGGCCTCGAGGACCTCGTCCATCGCGCCCTCGAGCGCGTCTGCCGCGGCGCGCACGGCGGCCGCGCGGACGGCGGAGGACGCCTGCGCGAGCTCCGGCTGGGCGTTCCTCGCAAGCAGTGCCTTCTCGGTCGCCTCTCCCATAGCTCCCCCTTGTCCCGTGCCCGCCCTAGAAGACGAGCAGCTCGTCGCGATGGATCGCCGGCTGGCCGGCGCGTTCGGGATAGAACCTTGCGATGACGTCGAGCCTGAGGCCGCGCGCCTTGTCGAGCTCAGTCGAGGAGTAGCGCGCGATTCCCCTGGCCAGCAGCTCGCCGTCCTGGCTCACGACGCTCACCACGTCCCCCGGCTCGAACGCGCCCGAGACCGAGGTCACGCCGACAGGCAAGAGCGACGCCCCGCGCTCGGTGAGCGCGCGCTCGGCCCCGGCGTCAACCACGACCGTGCCGAGGGGCACGCTCGCCAGGCCGATCCAGAGCTTCCTCGGCGCCTCGTGCGAGCGCCCGCCGGCACGCTCGAACCTCGTGCCGAGCTCCTCGCCATGGGCCACGCGCACGAGCACGTCGTCCATGCGCCCCTGGCACACCACCAGGGGGATGCCGGCGGTGATCATGGCCCGGCCTGCGCGGACCTTCGAGGCCATGCCTCCGGTGCCCACGAGCGAGCCGGCCCCGCCGGCCATCGCGAGCACGGAGGAGTCCACGCGCTCGATCCTTCTCACGAGGGGCGCGCCCGGATCCTTCCTAGGGTCCGCCGTATGCAGGCCGTCGATGTCGGAGAGGATCACGTAGAGGTCCGCGCCAACGATTACCGAGACGATGGCGCCGAGCATGTCGTTGTCGCCGAAGTCGAACTCGGTGGGCGATACGGTGTCGTTCTCGTTCACCACGGGAACGGCGCCGAGCTCGAGCAGGGCGTCGAAGGTGTTGCGTACGTTGAGGTAGCCCGTCCTGGCCATGACGTCGTCGCGGGTGAGGAGCACCTGGCCGCACGGCACGTGGTGCCCCTCGAGCGCTTCGGCGTAGATCTCGGTGAGCGCCGCCTGCCCTGCTGCGGCGCAGGCCTGGGCGCGCGGCTTGTCGTGCGGCCTGGAGGGAAGGCCCAGCCTCCTGAAGCCCGCGGCCGCGGCACCGCTCGAGACGAGCACCACGCGATCGCCCTCGGAGACGAGCTGGGCGATCTGGTCGCAGAGCCTGCCGATGAAGGCCTTGTCGGGCGCGCCGTCGGCATCCACCAGCGTGGAGGACCCGACCTTGGCCACGATCATGCGGCCCGGCTGGCCGGCTCCCATCAGGACTCCTTCGGGTCGTCGTACTCGGCAAGCACGACGTCGTCGAGGTCGTCCAGCTCGCGGTACTGGTCGTCGGCGGCGGCCTGGTACTCGAAGGCGTAGCCGAGTATCCGGACCTCGTCTCCCGGCTGGCAACCGGCCTTCTCGAGCGCCTGGTCGAGCCCGATGCGGTCGAAGCGATGCTGCAGGAAGGCCACGGCCTCGTCGTTGTCCCAGTCGCACTGGATGACCATGCGCTCCACGGCGCCGCCCGAGACGCGCCATGCGCCCGGCTCCTCCGGCGTGATGGAGAACGCGCGGTCGCGCCTGCGACGCCTTGCCTCCCACACGCGGTCGTAGTCGCGCTTGGGCCCATCGGGGACGGCCTCAGCCCTCAGGCGAGCCACGATGTCGGCGCAGGCTCCCTCGAGCTGCTCGATGCCCTCGCCCGTCACGGCCGAGACCCTGAAGAAGGGGCGGCCGTCGGCCTTGGCGGCCTCCTCGAGCCTGGCCACCGCGTCCTCGGTGCCGGGCATGTCGCACTTGTTGGCCACGACCACCTGCGGGCGCGTGGCGAGCTCGGCGGCATGCAGGGTGAGCTCCTCGTTGATGATGCGGTAGTCGGAGACGGGGTCCCTGCCCTCGAAGCCGCCCGTGGCGTCCACGACGTGGATGATGAGGGCAGTGCGGTCGATGTGGCGAAGGAACGCCTCGCCCAGCCCCTTGCCCTCATGGGCGCCCTCGATGAGCCCCGGGACGTCGGCCGCGACGAACGAGCGGCCGTCCCTGGCGCGCACGACGCCGAGGTTGGGGACGAGCGTCGTGAAGGGATAGTCCGCGATCTTCGGCCGCGCGGCGCTCATGCGCGCGATGAGAGAGCTCTTGCCCACGCTGGGCATGCCCACGAGGGCCGCGTCGGCGAGGATCTTCATCTCGAGCTCGATCCAGTGCTCCTGCGCCGGCTCGCCCTTCTCCGCGAAGGCGGGGGCGCGCCTCACCGAGGTGACGAAGTGGATGTTGCCGCGGCCGCCCACACCGCCGGGCCCCACCACGACACGCTCGCCGGGATGGGTGAGGTCGGCAATCTCGTAGAGCGGCTCCATGGTCTCGCGGTCGAGCTCGCGCACGACCGTGCCGAGAGGCACGCGCAGCACGAGGTCCTCTCCCGAGCGCCCATACTTGCGCGCGCCCTGGCCGTGCTGGCCGCGCTCCGCCCTGAAATGGTGCTTGAACCTGTAGTCGACCAGCGAGGACAGCTGGGGGTCGGCCACGAGCACGACGTCGCCGCCGTGCCCTCCGTCGCCGCCGTCCGGCCCGCCCTTAGGCACATGGGCCTCGCGACGGAACGACATGCAGCCCGCCCCGCCATCTCCGCCGCGCACGTTGATGCGCGAGAGGTCTGTGAATACGCTTCCGTCCATGGATGCAATGGTATCGCGAGATGCCCCTCGTGAGGCCGAGACGGCCCCATACAAGACAGGGCCCCGAGCGGGGCCCTGCACGGAGCAACTCTTCGCGTCCCTAGGCCCTAGCCCTCGACCGGACGGACGTGCACCTTGTGCTTGTCGCCCTTGGTGAACTCGACGACGCCGTCGGTGAGGGCGAACAGGGTGTCGTCCTTGCCGCGGCCCACGTTCTCGCCGGGAGCGATGTGGGTGCCGCGCTGGCGGACGAGGATCTCGCCCGTCTTGACGGCCTCGCCGCCGAACCTCTTGGTGCCCAGACGCTGGCCACGGGAGTCGCGGCCGTTGCGCGAGGTCCCCTGCCCCTTCTTGTGTGCCATTTCCTACCTGCCTATCTGCGCCAAGCGCTTAGCTGTCTGCCTGATGTCCGGAAGCCTCGGGCTACGCCATCTCCGGGAGGGAGACGACCTCGAGCTTCGTGAGACTCTGCCTGTGGCCCTGCGTGCGATGGTAGCGCTTGCGCTTCTTGAGCTTGAAGACGACCTGCTTCTCGCCACGGAACTGCTCGATGACCTTGCACTCGACCTTGGCATCGTCGAGGCCCTCGACCTTGGCAGCCTTGCCGTCGCTGACGAGGAGGACAGGCAGGGTGACGGTGTCTCCAGGATTGGCGTCGAGCTTCTCGACGTCGATGACGTCCCCTTCGGCGACCTTGTACTGCTTGCCGCCAGTGCTCACTACTGCGTACATGGTGTCCTCTCGATCTCTCTGGTGCTGCAACGATAGAAAAATCTAGCACCTAGGACCGAGCAGGTCAACGCCCGAATCCGCATCGGCTTCCTTGGCCTTGCCGTCGCGCGCGAGCCACTTCCTCGCGCCGGCGCCCACCAGGAGGGTGCCGGCGAAGGCGATGGCGGCGCGCTCGAGCGGCTTGAGGCCGGGCGCCACGCGCGCGAAGCCGCGATACACGCCCCGGAGCGCATAGCCGGACGCCACGATGCCGAGCAGCCCCACCGCCTGGACCGAGAGGTCGCGCACGCCATACACGCGCGCGAGGTCGAAGGCGAGACGCGCCTGGTTCGCCGTCATCACGGGCAGCTGCGAGCCGCCCACCTGCAGGAGCCCCACGAACAGGTTCTGCGCGGCAGACGACCCCACGAGCTGGTCGGACTTGGCATCGCGCAGGAACGGGAAGCACGAGGCGAAGGCGAGGTCGTCGGGAAGGGCGTCCACGAGCCAGGACGCGAGCTTGGATTGGAGCGCCTGCGCAGACGTCGCGGTGACGAGTGCCACCTTAGAGCCCTCGGGCACGCGCCCGGCGATCTCGGGGGCGTCGAGCGCGGACTCGGCGACGACGCACACAGGCAGGCGGTCCTCCGCGAACCCGATGACGAGCTCTGAGAGCACCTCGCTCGCCCCGCCGGACACCACGATCGCGGCCGTGGAGGAGCTGTGGACGCGCACGAGCCCCTGGCCGCTCACCGCCTCGACGTCAACCTCCACGGCATCCCCAGCGGGCATGAAGGAATCCCTCACCCACCCCACGAGCTCGCGCGGCGCCGACTCGTCCACGTAGATCGCGAGCCTGCTCACGTCCCCGCCCGCCTTCTGCCTCTTCCCGAGCTTGGAGACGAGGGACGCGACCTGGCGCACTCCCGAAACAACATCCTGCGTGGCCATCTGAGAGCTCCGTCCTTCCTGCACAGCCGACGAGCAGATGATACCCAAAGGAGGGCCGCGGCCGCCTACGCCGACTTCTTGCGATGACGCCAGAGCGACTGTATGACCCCGACGCACATGAGCTGGGTGACCATCGAGGACGAGCCGTAGCTTATGAACGGCAGCGGGATGCCCGTGATGGGCATGATGCCTATGCACATGCCCACGTTCTCGAGGATCTGGAAGGTCCACATGGCGATCATGCCCACGAGGACGAGCTTCACGAAGGGCGACTCCACGCGGATGGCGAAGGAGAGCGTCGCGAAGATGAGCCAGGCGAACAGCGCAAGCAGAAGGACCGCCCCCACGAAGCCGAACTCCTCCGAGAGCAGGGCGAAGACGAAGTCGGTGTGGGCCTCGGGGAGGAACCCCTCGCCCGCCTGGGTCGCGTTGCCGATCCCCTTGCCGATGAGCCCGCCCGAGCCCACGGCGATCTTGGCCTGCTGGAGGTTGTAGCCGTCGCCCGTGGGGTCCACGGACGGGTCGATGAAGACGGCAAGGCGCTTGAGCTGGTAGCTCTTGAGGATGTGGGGCAGCCCGTCCACCGTCGAGGTGTAGACGATGAGCGCGACCCCGAGCACGAGAAGCGCGATGGTTACGAGCACCCAGCTCCTCTTGGCGCCCCCGCAGATGATGATGGCGGCGCCCAGGACGAGAAGGACCAGGCCGGTGCCCAGGTCGGGCTGCACCAGGATGAGCATGAAGGGAACGAGCAGGGTCGCGCAGAGCTTCACGTAGTCCTTGAGCCTGGTGATGCGCCCGTTGTACTGGGCGACCGACGAGGCCATGAGGAATATCGTCACGATCTTGCCGAGCTCGGAGGGCTGGAAGCGCAGGCCGATGAGGGGGATCCTCACCCAGCCCGTCATGCCCTTGGCCGTGACGCCCAGCCCTGGGATGCGCGGCATGACCATGAGCACTATGTCGATTATGAGAAGCGCCGTCTGCATGTCGACAAGCGAGCGCACGTCGTAGCGCCATATGAGCGCCGCGGCGAGCGTGCCCAGCACGACGCCCATGGCCTGGCGCGTGATGGAGGCCTCCTCGATGGCGAGCGATGCCGACCATACGACGAGCAGCCCATAGGCGACGAGCAGGATCGTGGGGATAAGTACCGGGAGGTAGAGGTCCTTCGTGAACCGCCCTTTGCCGAGCATCCTGCCCAGGCGTCCCTGCCGGCCCACCACGCCGAGCCCTTGGAACCAGTTTCCGAGCTGGGCGAGCGGTGACGTGTCCTGCGGTGTGTCGAGTGCCATCTCCCCTCCTTACCTGGAGCTGTCCGTGAGCGTGGACGCCGTGGAGTCGTCCGGCGAGTCGTAGATCACGCCAAGCACGTCGCGCACGGCGTAGAGCGCGGACTCGGCACCGAAGCCGCCCTCCTCGACGACGACGGCGACGACGTACTTCGGCTCCTCGTAGGGCGCATAGGCGCAGAACCAAGAGGTGTCGTCCTGGTCGGTCTTCTCGCCGGTGCCCGTCTTGCCGGCAACGGTGACGGGAAGGTTCGTGAAGTGGGCGGCCACCGAGGCTGACTCCTCGTAGATGACCCCCTTGACGGCCTCCTGCACGAGGTCGTAGTAGGAATCGTCCTCCTTCACCTCGTGGAGCACGGAGGGCTTGTAGGCCACCACCGAGCCGCTGCCGGACTGCGAGCGGATCTCCTTCAGCAGATGCGGAGTCCATATGGTGCCCCGGTTTGCGATCCCCATGTAGACGCAGGCCATCTGCAGGGGCGTGACCAGCAGGTCGCCCTGGCCGATGGCGAGGTTCGTCATGTCGCCGCCCTGCCAGGCGCGCTCCTCCTCTGTGGAAGACGAGAAGTAGCTGGCCTTCCACTCGGCGTCGGGCACGCGGCCCTCCCCCTCGCTCGGGAGGTCCACGCCCGTCTTGGAGCCGAGCCCGAAGGCGCGCATGGTGTCCTGCATGCCCTCGGGCGTGTCGGAGTAGTAGAAGCTCTTGCCGATCTCGTAGAAGACGACGTCGCACGAGTTGACGATGCCGCTCTCCAGCGTCATGCCGCCGTGTCCCGTGTGGAGCCAGCAGTACTGGCCGTATGCCTCGCCGAAGCCCGTCCAGTATCCGCTGCAGTAATAGGAGGACGACGAGGTGGCGATGCCGTTCTGGAGGGCGGAGATGGCGACCACGGGCTTGATGGTGGACGCCGACATGTACTGGCCGGCGATGGCGCGGTTCATGAGAGGGTAGCCCGCGCCCTCGCTCGAGAGCTGCGTCCAGTCGTCGTTCGAGATGCCGCCGATGAACATGGCAGGCGAATAGGTGGGCGCGCTCGCCATGGCGAGCACCGAGCCGTCCGTGGCGTCCAGCACGACGACGGCGCCGCGGCTGCAGGTGCTATGTCCGTTGCTCTGCGCCTGCTGTATGGCATGGGCGAGCCCGTCCTCGGCGCCCTTCTGGATGTTCGCATCGATCGTGAGGACGACGTCGGAGCCGGACTGCGGGTCGATCGTGGTGGAGTAGTCCGTGACGTTGCCGTTGGCGTCCACGTACACGGTCTGCTCGCCCTTGACGCCCTGCAGGACGCTCTCGTATTGGTACTCGATGCCCGCCTGGCCCACCGTGTCGCCCAGCGAGTAGGTGATGGAGTCCTCCTTGGAGGTGTCCTGGGAGTCGAGCAGGTCCTGCGTGACGCTGCCGGTGTAGCCGAGCACCTGGCAGGCCATCGTGTCGAAGGGATAGCTTCTCTGCGTGCGCTCCTCCACGGAGACGCCCGGGAAGAGGTAGGAGTGCTCGTCGAGGACGGCCACCGTGCTCTGGGATACGTCGGTGGCGACGGTGTGGGCGCTCTGGGCGCCTTCGGAGTTGTCTTGGATCTTTCGCTTCACGGCGATGGGCGGCATGCCCAGAAGGTTCGCGAGGAGCCTCACCTCCACGTCGTCGTTCGCGACGTCGGCGGTCGCGACCACGGTGAGACTCGAGCGGTTGGACACGAGCTCGGTTCCGTTCGTGTCGAGGATCCTGCCGCGCGGCGCATCCGTCGTGACGGTGCGCGTGAGGTTGCGCTCGGCCGCCTTCGCGTACTCATCCGAGCTCACGAGCTGCATGGACCAGAGCTTGCCCAGAAGCACCGCGAACACGGAGGCCGAGAATACGCCGAGGCCGGTGAGCCTGCTCTTGAAGCCCCTCTCGGGAGAGGAGTCGGAGCCGCCGGAGGCGCGCGGCGTCTGCCCCCCGATGTCGAAGGAGAACCTGCCGCCGCGATGGCTCGAGAGCCATGCCGCGAGAAGGAGCAGCGCCACTATGGCGATGACGCCTATGAGGAGGGGAAGCAGAAGGTCATCCATGCGAAGCTACAGGCCCCTTATGGTGAGGTGGCGGCCCTTGGCGCCGCCGAAGCTCATGCCGCCCCCGCCGAGCCCGCCGCCGCCGGCCTGCGGACGGCCCAGGACGTAGAGGAAGGGCAGGAAGAAGACGAAGGTGAGGACTGCCGTGGGAAGCGCGCGGAGGAACACCGTGGCGAGGAAGCCGCTCGCGTTGCCGGTGGCGAGCATGGCGAGCGAGTAGCCGAGCGAGACCAGCAGGTCAGCCACGCCGAAGGCGATGAGGTTGGCCGAGCGGTCCTCGGAGAGCCGGTTCCTGCACTCACGGCCGAGCACCCACGAGCAGAGCGTGAGCTCGGCCGCCATGAGGCCGATGGGCCCTGTGGTGGAAAGGTCGAAGAACAAGCCCGCGAGGAACCCCCATATGACGCCCGTGCGCCCGCCCGAGCGTAGCGCCATGCAGGCGGCGAGGATGAGCATGAAGTTTATGCGCCCGTTGCCGAGCCCGATCTGGGGCGCGATGGCGAGCTGGAGCACGGCGCACACGAGCGGCAGCACGAAGGACCTGCTGCGCGGGTTCTGGGTTGCGTAAGGCATGGTCCTCCCCCCTACGACTGCGTGTCCGCGGAGGAGTCGGCCGTGGCCGAGTCCGTCGAGGCCGCCGTGTCCGCGGAGGCGTCGTCGGACGCGGCGGCCTGCTGCTCCTGCGTGATGGACGTGATGACGAGCACCTGCTCGGGCGTCGTCTGGGTTATGGGCTCCACCGTGATGGTGTAGCTCACGGCCCCCTCGGGGCGCTCGACGCTCGACACGGTTCCGAGCGGCAGCCCCTTCGGGAAGACCCCTCCGAGCCCGCTCGTGACCACCATGTCGCCCACGCTCACGTCCTCGCTCACCGCTATCGTGGTGAGATAGACGGTCCCGTCCGCAGAGCCCCTCAGGGTCCCCCGCGCGCGCGACGTCTGCACCATGGCCGAGATGGCAGAGCTCTCGTCGGACATGAGCCTCACCACCGAGGACGTCGGGCCGCACTCGATGATCTGCCCGATGACGCCGTTGGCGTCGCAGACGGGCATGCCCACCGTGAGGCCGGAGGAGGTGCCCTTGTCGATCGTGAGCGTGGAGCTCCACGAGTCGGTGGAGCCCGCGATCACGTTGGCCCCGGTGGACTCGAGGTTGTACTGGTCCTGCAGCTCGAGGAGCGACCTCAGGCTCTGGGCGTCGGTGGCCTCCTCGGCGAGCTGGGCGTTCTCGGCCTTGAGCTTCGCGTTCTCGTCCTCGAGCTCGGTCAGGGTCTCCTGGTCGGCGGTGAGGTTCACGAAGATGTTGCCGATGCCCCTGAACGGCGCGGCAACGAGCGAGCCTGCTGCCTCGAAGGGCATGGCGACGACCGAGAAGCCGGAGCGGATAGTGGAGAGCACGCCGGAGCCGCCCTCCTGGGCGCTCAGCGTGAAGAGCACGAGCGATATGACGACGAGCACGGTGGCGAGCCTTCCGCCCGTGCCTTCGTCCGTGTTACCGAGCCCTCCCGAACCGAGGGTCTGGCGGACTGCCATCAAGACCACCGCTACCTGGAGCTCTGGACGAACCCACCAGACAGGGCGTTGGCCTCGAGCACCTTGGCGCAGCCGTTGACGACGTTCTCGAGCGCCGTGGGGCTGACGTTCACGGGAACGCCGGTCTCCTCGCGGAGACGCTGGTCGAGGCCGCGAAGCAGGCCACCGCCGCCGGTAAGCAGGATCCCGTAGTACATGAGGTCGGACGCGAGGTCGGGAGGCGTCACGTCCAGGGCCTCCTTCACCGCCTTGGCCACCTCGTCGAGCGGGCGGTCGAGGGCGCGGCGGATCTCCTCGCTCTCGATGCGCACCGTCTTGGGCAGGCCCGTCATGACGTCCCGGCCGTTGACCTCGACGTCGAGCTCCTCGCGCAGCGGCGCCGCGGAGCCCACCTTGATCTTGATGTCCTCGGCGGTCCTCTCGCCGATGGAGAGGTTGTAGGCGTCGCGCACGTGCTCGAGGATCGTCTGGTCGAAC
>CADBMC010000041.1 GCA_902795635.1 uncultured Coriobacteriaceae bacterium
CAAGGTCTGCTACAACACCGACGGCAAGGTCGTCCACTACTCGAAGACCTACCTCTCGGGCAACCGCACCTCCGAGCACCTGTGCATCTCGCGCGCGGGCCAGCTCATAACCGACGAGCCGCCCTACCAGCCGCCCGTCGACGACGCCACGGCGGACGAGGACGCGCCGGAGGGCGACGCGTAGCCAGGCAGGCGTGCAGGCGCTGGGGCAGGCGCGCGGGGACGCGCCGCCGCATTCATGAGTCGAGGCCGCGCAGCGGCAGGAAGAGAGGGACCATGCGCAAGGAAATCGTCGTCTTGGGCGCAGGCAAGATTGGCCGCGGCTCGGTGGGGCTCTTCTTCACCGAGGCCGGCTGGCAGGTGGACTTCTACGGGCACAACCCCCAGAAGATGGCGAGGCTCGCCGAGAAGGGCTTCTACGAGACCCGCGACGACCTCGGCCAAACGAAGCGCGTCGAGGGCTTCCGCGTGCTCGAGTGCGAGGACGACCATGAGCTCGTCGAGGCGCTCGGCAGGGTGAACGTGTGCGCGATCGCGGCCTACGAGGGGGCATTCCCCTCCATGGCGGCATCCATCGGCCGCGCCGTGCAGAGCAGGAGCGACGCCGGCTTCGAGGAGCCGCTCAACGTGATGCTCTGCGTGAACGACGTCCACTGCTACGAGACGGTGGACGCGGGCATCCGCGCCCAGCTCGACGAGAAGGCCACCGCCTACTACGAGCGCAACGTGGGGCTCTGCTACGTGATGGTGATGTCGCTCGGCGGCACCCCCAGCCCCGACGACGACCCCTGGCTCGTGCTCACGAGCTCGGACCCGCTGCTCACCGTGGACGCCGACACCTGGCACGGCGAGAGGATCGAGGTCCCGCACACGACGTTCGCGCCGCGCGGCAGGGCGATGATCGTGCGCAAGGTGTTCTGCGGCAACATGAGCCACGCCATGCGCGCCTTCGTGGGCCACGCCAAGGGCATGAGCTACATGGACGACGGCATCCTAGACGACCCGTGGTCCAACTGGATCAACGGCAACGCCTTCGACGAGGCGCTCTTCGCCGTCACGAGCGAGTGCGAGTTCGACCCGGACGAGCTCGAGGAGTACCGCAAGGAGCAGGAGAAGGAGATCAAGCCGGCGCACGACCCGTTCACCCGCGTGGGCAACTCGCCGGACAAGAAGCTCTCCTACGACAACCGCTTCGTGTGGCCCATGCGCATGTGCGCAAAGCACGGCCGCCTGCCCTACTTCCTGGCCTTGGGCTGCGCCTATGGCCTGCTCTTCCTCGTGGACACGATGGAGGGCGAGAGCCGTCCCGAGACGCGCGAGGAGGTCGAGGCGCTGGTGGAGCGCATCTGCGGGCTCACCCATGAGGGCGAGGGGATGCTGCGCGACCTGGTGGTGGACTCCTACCTCGCCATCCCCGAGACGGGGCTCATGCCGCAGGGCCGCTAGGCAGCCGCAGGCAAGGGAATCGACGCTATAGGGGGATGCGCATGAGCAAGGCGGTCGTTTTCGGGAGCTGCGTCGTGGACATGATGGCACGCGGCCCTCACCTGCCCACGCCGGGCGAGACGGTGAAGGGTTCCTACTTCCACATGGGCCCGGGCGGCAAGGGGTTCAACCAGTGCGTGGCCGCCCACAGGGCGGGCTGCGACGTGACCATGGTGGGCAAGCTGGGAGACGACGAGCTCTCCTCCGTCCACCTCGGCCTCATGCGCAGGCTGGGGATGGACACGTCCCACATGCTCACGGCGGCGGACGCCCCCACGGGGTGCGCCCTCGTTGCCGTGGACGAGAACACCGGGCAGAACCAGATCCTCATCGCCACGGGCGCCAACATGACGTTCACGCAAGAGGACGTGGAGGCGTGCCGGCCGCTTCTCGAGCAGTCCGACTACGTGATGCTCCAGCTCGAGGTGAACCAGGAGGCCAACGAGCAGGTGGCGCGCATGGCCGAGGAGTGCGGCTGCAAGGTCATCCTCAACACGGCGCCCTGGTCGCCCGTCTCCGACGAGATGCTCGGCCCCACGTGGATGGTCACGCCGAACGAGGTGGAGGCCGAGGGCGCCACGGGCATCGCCGTGACCGACCTCGAAAGCGCCTGCAAGGCGGCCGACGCGTTCCACGCCAAGGGCGTCGAGGCCGTCGTGATCACGCTTGGCAGCCGCGGGGTCTTCGTCTCCGCCGCAGGCAAGCAGCAGATCGTGCCGGCATGGCATGTGGATGCGGTGGACACGACGGGCGCGGGCGACTCCTTCAACGGCGCGCTGCTCTGCGCCCTCACCGAGGGCAAGCCCGTCGAGGAGGCCGTGCGCTTCGCCAACGCGCTCGCCGCGGTGAAGGTGACCCACCTGGGGTCGGCAGAGGCCATGCCCACGCGCGAGGAGGTCGACGCCTTCCTGGCAGCCAATGCCTGACGCGCTGCCGCGGGCACTCCGCGGCCGAGACGCAAGCCATAGCCATAGCCAAGGACGAGGGCGCCCGCGAGCGGGCGCCCTCTGCGATTCTGCCGGTAAGCCGCGCGCGAGACGGGCCATGGGACGGCCGGGCGGCCATCCGGGCGGGGCCGCCTACCAGATGCGCACGCGGTTGTGCCCGGCCACGAGCCCGGCGAGAGGCCCTGCCACGATGCGCTCGCGACGCTCGCCCAAAAGGTCCACGTCGCAGGCGAGCGGCGTCCCGTCGGGGTTCTCGTAGGCGGCGTCGGCCGTGCGCGTCGTACCCAGGAGCGCCGTGTCCACGAGCTCGCAGGGCTCGGCCACGGCCTGCTCCGGCACGTCTATGGAGAGCCAGGTCCCCTCGGAATCCACCTCCACCTCCATGTGCGGGTCCTCATCCGAGACGACGTCGGAGGCCTCGGCCGCGAAGGGCTTCGCTCCCGCGAGGTAGACGTTGTGGCCTATGTAGACCGGCTGGTCCACCTTGAAGTAGATGTCGTGGTCGTGGTCGCCCGGGAAGAACGACTCTATGCGCTCCATGTACTCCTCGTAGGAGGCGGGGTGGCCGTCGTAGGCGCAGGTGCCGCAGGCGCACTCG
>CADBMC010000042.1 GCA_902795635.1 uncultured Coriobacteriaceae bacterium
ATGGGCGTGGGCATGGCACCTCTCTTGCGGATGGCGCGCCCTCTCGTGGGGCACGAAGCATGTTGCATAGCCGCTCAATTGTAGCGAGATGGGATGCCGGGACCACGGGCGCATGCGACGCCCGGGCGGAGGCGTCCACGTCGCACCGCCGACGCCGCATGACCGTTGGCGAGCCCGGCGTGCCGCGACGCCAAGCGGGCGCTCGGACCCCATAAGGTAAAAGGAGCGGGCCCAGAGCCCGACCCATCCGGAAGGCGACGAGATGAGAAGCTTCGACTACGCGAACCACACCGAGCTCGTGTTCGGGCGCGGGGCCATTTCAGGCATCGGCGAGCATGCGGCAGCCGCGACGGACGGGCGCTGCGCCCTGCTCGTCCACTCCGGCCGCTCCGCCTGGGAGCGCCCTTGGCTCGAGCAGGCAAGGGATTCCCTCTCCGAATCGGGCTTCCAGGTCGTCGAGCTCACCGGCGTCGTGCCCAACCCGCGACTCTCGCTCGTTCGCCAAGGCGTGGGCCTCGCGCGTGAGGCGGGCGCGTCCATCGTGATCGGCGTGGGAGGGGGATCCGCCATAGACACGGCGAAGGCCGTCGCCGCGGGGGCCGCATACGAGGGCGACGTGTGGGACCTCTTCTCGGGCGAGGCCGAGGTCGAAGGCTGCCTTCCCATAGGCGCCGTTGCCACCATCGCCGCATCGGGCGCCGAGTCGTCCAAGTACTCGGTCATAACGAACGACGACACCCTCGAGAAGCTCGGCGCAGGCGCCCCCTGTCTGAGGCCCCTGTTCGCCATCATGGACCCCGAGTCCACCTTCACCCTCCCCGCATACCAGACGGCCTGCGGCGCGGCGGACATCATGGCGCACGCGATGGACACCTACTTCGGCGACACGCGCGAGGCGTTCCTGCAGCACGAGCTGCTCGAGGGCATCATGCGCACCGTCGTGCGCTACGCCCCCGTGGCGCTTGCCGAGCCCGAGGACTACGAGGCGCGCGCCCAGCTCATGCTGGCGGGGACCTTCGCCATGGGCCAGCAGCTCGGAGTCGGCCACTCCACCAACCTGGCTCCCCACGAGATCGGCGAGTTCCTGGGCGGCGTCTACGACGTGACGCACGGGGCCGTGCTCGCCGTGCTCGAGCCGGCCTGCATCCGCGAGGTCATGCGCGAGAAGGGCGGCGTCGGCCGCGTCGCGCGGTTCGCCGCCAACGTGATGGACGTCCCCTGCGACCCCGAGGACACCCATCGCATGGCCGAGGAGGGGCTCGCCCGCCTGCGCGCGTTCCTCTGCGAGCTCGGCCTCCCGCAGACCCTGCGCGAGCTCGGCATCGACTATGCGGCCGACCGCGACAGGCTCTACGGGAAGGTGGGAACCTGGGACGCGGACGGCGACGTGTACCAGCGCTACGACGCCGAGACCGTGGACCGGATCCTCTCGAGCGTGGCCGGTTAGGGCAGCGGCCGCATCCCCGTCCACGGCAGTCCAGGCGGGCGCTTTAGGGCTACCATCTAGGCAGAGGCAAGGCCTCGCATGCGAAGGCCATGCCGCCGCGTGGCGCCGTCACATGGGCGCCGCCGGGGCTTGTGCGAGCGCATGCAGGAGAGACCACGGCAAGGGGGTTCCATGAAGGTGCAGATATCCGTGAACGGCCTGAGCATCGAGGCCAGCTATCGCGACGAGGACATCGAGGGGATCTTCAAGCCGCTGGTGAGGCATTGGTCGGCCGAGCAGCGCAAGCTGGGCGGCCGCTACATCGTGCTGATGAGCGCGCCTCCCGGATCGGGCAAGACGACGCTCTCGCTGTGCCTCTCACAGCTCTCACACGAGATGGACGGCTGCGTGCCCATCCAGGCCATAGGCATGGACGGCTACCACTACCCCAACGCCTACCTCGACACGCATACCTACGTGGAGGACGGCAAGACCATCACGCTGCGCTCGCGCAAGGGCGCCTTCTTCACCTACGACGTCGCTGGCCTGCGCGCGAAGCTGGCCGACGCGCGCGGCGGGCATCCCTCGAAGTGGCCGGTCTACTCGCGCGTCTCGCACGACGTGATTCCCGACTCGCTCGAAGTCACCGACGACATCCTGCTGGTGGAGGGCAACTACTTCCAGATCGGCGAGGGCGAATGGGCCGGCATCGACGAGCTCGCCGACGAGACCGTCTACATCTCGGCGCCCATGGACATGCTGCGCGAGAGGCTCGTGGGCCGCAAGCTCAAGGGCGGCTCCACACGCGAGGAGGCCGAGGCCTGGTTCGAGCAGTCGGACGGCAAGAACGTGCGTCGCGTGCTCGAGGAGCATGTGCCCGCCGACATCGAGCTCGCGCTTGGCGAGGACGGCGGCTACACGCTCACGAAGGGCGCCGAGCTGCTCGGGGAGACGCGCTGATGGGGGCCGAGGGACGAGGCAACGCGCGCCCCGGGTGCACCTATCTCAACCCGAGCCCCGTCTACGGCCCCGTGCACAGCAGGCGCTTCGGCCTCTCCCTCGGCGTGAACCTGATGCCCGCATCGGGCAAGATCTGCACGTTCGACTGCCTCTACTGCGAGAACGGATTCGATGCGGACCGTCGCACGGCCGAACCCCACGTGCCGCTCGAACGGGTGGAGCGCGAGCTGGAGGCAACCCTCGAGCGCATGCGGGACGAGGGTACGCCTCCCGACCAGATCACCTTCGCCGGCAACGGGGAGCCCACGCTGAGCCCGGCCTTCCCGCAGGCGATCGAGGCCGCGGTCCGGCTGCGCGACAGCCTGGCGCCGCAGGCGAAGGTCGGCGTGCTCTCGAACGGCACGCGGGCGGACGTGCCCGAGGTGCGCCGCGCGCTCCTGCTCTGCGACAGGCCCACGCTCAAGCTGGACACCGTCTCGCAGGGCTTCGCCGAGGCGCTCGACCGGCCGAACGTGCCCTACGACATCGCTCGCCAGGTGGAGACCTACGCGAGCTACGAGGGCCGCATCCTCATCCAGACGATCTTCCTGCGCGGCAGCTGGCAGGGGAACGACTTCGACAACACCTCCGAGTCCTACGTTGAGCCGTGGCTCGAGGCCCTGCGCAGGATCGGCCCCAAGGGCGCGACCATCTACACCGTGGACCGCACGACGCCCGCCGAGGGCCTCGCGAAGGCGCCCGCCGAGGTGCTGGACGCCATAGCCGACCGCGTCCGCGCGCTCGGGATTCCCTGCTCGGTGGGCTACTAGCGGCGAGCGACGCCGCAGCCATCTCGTCCGCTCGCCTAGCTGCAGACCGCATCGAAGAACGCGCGGACTTTGTCCTCGTCGAAGCTCACGCAATAGCCTGGCGTCTCGTTCCATGCATCGATGTCGATCGATGCGGCGAAGCCGGCAGCCTTGTCATGGGCATCGGTGATGCCCATGACAAGGTCAGCGGAAGGCCGAGGACGTCCGCCACGAGCGAGCGGAGTGCGTCGATTCCGGCCTGCGCATCCGCAAGCGCGTCGTCGGTATCGGGAATATCCCATACCCGATGCGCGAAGGGAACCCACTTGGAAGGCATCTTCAAATAGCCCATCTCGGCGAACCGCACGAATGCGATGGCGATTGCCGCGCCATGGGTGAGGTCGTAGGCGCCCCGAAGGCCTCGCCCATGGCATGCGGGTCGTGTCAGAGATGCGTCCAAGGCCCATCGATCCGTTGTCGCACAGGGTCGAGGCCCACATGAGCGTGACACGCGCATCGTAGCCGTCGGGTCTCTCGATCGCGACCTCTGCGGCATGGCGGGCGGCACGCAGGACGCCCTCGATCATCCCGTCAACGAGCTCGGCGTTCGGCAATGCAGAGAAGTAGGTCTCCATGGCATGGCTCATCATGTCAAACGTTCCGCAGGCCGTCTGCCAACTAGATACGGTGAAGGTGAGCTCGGGATTCATGATCGCGAACTTCGGGCGGACGGCCTCGTCCATCATCCCGCACTTGGAGAGCATGCCGTCGGTCTCGACGGTGATGATGGCGAACATGGCGCCCTCGGAGCCAGTCGCCGCGGGGGCGGAGATGACGCCGACAGGCAGCGAGCTCTCGACGAAGGTGCCGCGCGTGAAGTCGATGCAGTCGCCGTCATGCCTCGCCGCTGCGCCGATGGCCTTGGCGGTGTCCATGACGGAGCCGCCGCCGATGCCCAGCACGCAGTCAATGCCGTTCTTACGCACGATGTCGTTGCCCTTGTACGCCAAGCCGATGCACGGGTTCGGCACGACGCCCGAGAGGTCCACCACTGGAAGCCAGCCTCTTCCAGAGAGTCCGCGACCTCCTTCAGAAGGCCGCTCTTCTCGATATGGTCGGAGCCATAGACGACGAGCACACGCTTTGCCTGGGATAGCTCGCCCTGAGCTCGCCCGTGCGCCGCCGGGTCCCTCGGCCGAAGACGCAACACGTCGGCTGGCAGTGCTCGAAGCCTTCCATGTCCCTTCCCGGCTTTCGTCAACGGACGTCATGTCGTGCAACATCGGCAACGGCCTGCCCAGACTCACGCGCTCGCCTCACACGGTCGCCGTCGTGCGCAGCCAGACGCTCATCTCGCCCAGTCCGCGGTTGCCCCAGGCGAAGTACGGCACGAGGCGGATCGTCGTTGGTGCGCTCTCCACGTGATAGGGCTGGTAGAGCTCGTCGCCCCACCCGGCATCGGAGATGCGCACGCCCGGGCACGCCAGCGCCACGACGCCACCCAGGAGGTCGGGCTTGAAGGAAGCCTCAGGCTCGGCCGTGGGGTCGAGCCTGAGCTCCTGCAGCTCGGGACCGTTGTCCGCCTGCTCGGCGCAGTACACCACGGGCCCGCGCATCAGCGCCACCTTGCCGGCGTCATCCACCACGCGCGGGTTGGCCGCCATCA
>CADBMC010000043.1 GCA_902795635.1 uncultured Coriobacteriaceae bacterium
GGGCTCCTGGGACGGCTCGGGCATAGGCATCGCCGCCTCCGACGACGACTTCGGCCCGCTCACCATCGTCGGCGGCATGCTCCGCCTCCGCGACGGCCGGCTGGTGCAGACGGTGGACTCGCGCTTCCCGGCCACCGTCACGGCGGAGCGGATAACGGCCGCCATCGAGTCGGCCGCCGAGCGCTGCGGGGCGGAGGTCACCGTCACCACCGACGAGGTGAAGCCGCCCTTCATCACCGACCCGAACTCCGAGCAGATCCGCGTGCTCGTGGACACCTACAACGAGGTCGCCGGCAAGGACGACAAGCCCTTCACCATGGGCGGCGGCACCTATGCGCGCAAGTTCGCCAAGGCGGCGAGCTATGGCCCCGGCGGCCAGGGCATCAAGAAGCCCGATTGGGTGAACTCCGAGCATCGTCCGAACGAGGGCATCCGCGAGGACGCGCTCAAGCAGGCCCTGCGCGTCTACATCCTGGCCATCGCGCGCCTGATGCGCACCGAGCTCTAGCGGTCGGGCTCCTTCTCGATGGAGCGGATGACGTCCATCAGGACGTCATCGCCGAGGAAGGTCCCCAGGCTGCGGAAGCAGGTGCGCGCGACGCCGAAGAGCTCGGAGTCGAGCGAGGCGCGGCCGCAGTCGTAGAGGGCCTTGCTCACGCGCTCCACCGGAGCCAGCGCGATGCCGTTCGCCAGGAGCAGGCCCTCCGCCTGCTCGTTCGTCATCTGCGCGGGCGCCTCGCCCGACGAGCGAAGCGACGCCAGCTCGAAGGCGGCGACGGGCCACACGCTCGAGGCGAACTCCAGGCAGCGCAGGTAGCATGCCTCGGCCACGTCGGGACGGCCGAGGTGGTACTGCATGAACGCCATGCGGTAGTAGGCCTTGCCCACGGACTCGGCGTCGTGCGCCACGGCCAGCAGGCTTCCGAGCCTGTCGGCTGCGTCGGCGTAGTCGCCCAGCTCCTCGCTGCACTTCACGGCCATGAGGTAGGGGTTGGCGTCGAGCGGGTCCATCTGCAGCGCGCGCTCCGCCGCGACGAGCGCCTCGGCCGGCTTCCCGAGGTCGAGGAGCGCCCCTCCCAGGAGCATGTGGGCCTCGTAGTAGGGCTCGGGCACGAGCCTCACGGAGCGCTTGCCTGCGATCATGCGGTTGTAGAGCGCACGTTCGGCATAGGAGTTGAACGAGCGCCATTCCACCTCGCCGGTGTCACGGAACGCGCCGTCGGCATTGGCCTCGGCATCGGTGAGCGCCTTGCGCACCAAGCGCGCCGCCCCCGTGGCGTCGGCCTTGCCCAGAAGGCGCCAGCCCGTCTCCACCGCATGGCTGAGCTCCCCGCCGGCGACGAACTCCTGCTCGAACGAGATGGCGTCGCCGTCCTCGAGCGTGCCGTCTATGAGCATGCCCATCGTGCGACGTGCCGCCTCCTGCACGCTCTCGTCCGCATCGCCCCTCGTGGCGTCCAGGATGGCGCGCACGTTGGCCTCGGTGGAGCTTCCCAGCCCGCGCACGATGCGCCCCGCCACCTCCTGGCGGTGCGCCTGCTCGTCTATGGCGAGCCCGGAGACCTTCGTCGTGCCCAGGACCTGCGCGGCGTCGCCCTTGAGCAGTGCATGCGAGAGCTCGACCGAGTCGTAGCGGCTCGGCGGGCAGAAGCGCTCGTCCTCCAGGGAGAACGTGGGCTCGACGGGCTTGAGGACGCCGTCTTCCATGCGCATGCGCGCCGCGAAGCAGCGGTAGTGCCAGGGCAGGTTGTCCAGGCGCTCGAGGTCGATGCCGCCGAAGCGCGTGCGGTCGAAGCATACCGAGTAATAGCAGGCATGCGTCTTGGAGTCGTCGAGGACGCCCATCACGTAGCACTCGTTTATCGCAGGCGAGCTCCCGAAGGCGTAGGCCGCGAGCAGGATGCCCAGCCTCAGGGCGTAGTCCGAGGCGGCCCTGGCGCGCATGTCGCGCGTGGTGGGCACGATCCTGCCGATGTCGAGCGAGTAGCACGACGTGTCGAAGGCCCCGGGCGGCGTGAGGTCGATGCGGATGGCCGCGACCCGTTCGCGCACGTTCACGCGGTAGTCCGCCGTGAGCCGGTAGGGGGTCTGGAACGTCTCGATGCCGAGCCCGAGCGAGAGGCGCGTGTCCCATTCCGTGCCGGAGCGCTGCTCGCCCTCGGGAACCATGTTCGTCACCTGCGCGACCATGGCCTGCTCGATCCTCTCGTTGAGGAGGTAGGCGTCTGCCTGCGACGCCGCGGCGACGTCCTCGAAGTACATGGCGCAGAAGCGTATGCGGTTGAGCGCCGCCTCGATGCGGATGACGCGGAGCTTCGCTGCGTAGGTGAGCGTCGGCTGCTCTATGCGCAGGTAGAAGAGGTGGGAGCGCGTGAGCATGAGCGCGCGCGTCGCGGGCATCTCGAGGTCGTCGTCCATGACGCCGGCCTCCTCGAGCTCGCGTGCGCAGAAGAGCTCGAACTCGCTGGGGCGGAGGCGCTCCTGCCCGAGCACGTCGTGGCCCGATTCGCGCGTGCGTATGTCCTGCACGAAGAGGCGCAGCTCCTGGAGGGGATCGGGCGAGCCCGTGAGCTCGCGCTCGAAGCGCTCTGCGTCGAAGGCCGAGCGGTCGCCCAGGGTCGTCACCTGCTCGGCTGCGGGGATGATCTCCTGCGTGGCCTCGCCTTCGTCCGGGGAGGGCGACCCCATCTCTGCAGACGTCGCAACGGCGACGGGCGCCTTCTCTGCCGGCGCCAGGTCGGCGGCGACAGGGACGCTGAGCGTGACCGACTCCTTGGGCTCCCCGGAAGCCTCGCGCGCCTCGGGCCCATCGGCCTCATGGCGCACGGCATCGCCCGCCTTCTCGGAGGGCCTCTCGGAGGGCTCGCCCACGGACGTCGTTGCAGCCTTGCCTCTTGCGAAGCCTGCGACGATGGCTGCGACCATGGCCAGGCCGGAGACGCCGGCGACGGCGCCGGAGACGTCTTGGGGGAAGGCGCCTGCCCAGGCGAGCAGGCATGCCAGCAGCGCGGCGGCGGCGACGGCTATGGCGGCAGTACGGCGAGGACGTGCCCCGCGCGTCCTGCGCGCATCCCTCTTGTCGTCATTCTGCATGGCCCTCACCTCGTCTCCCTGCCCATCGCATGGACGCATGTCGCCCCGCTGCCCGAAGGCAGTCTCATCCCTATCGTACCCAGCTGGTAGGAGGTGCCATTCGTGACGCATTCGCGACGCATCCGTGCAGGTGCGGAGGGTGCCGACGTCAGCGATAGGAAAAGTGGCGTGAGATGCGTTGCATCCCCGTGCGCTCTGGATATAATTCGCATTGAGCATATGAACAAGTGCTCATAAGTAGGCATTCGCGGAAGCGGAGGGCACATGGCAGAGGATACCAAGGCCGCGCCTGGCCCGTCGGAGGGAGCGCCGAAGCCCGACGAGCGGGAAGAGCTCGCCGACCTGCTCGGCGATGACGATGTCATCTACACCGCCACCCAGA
>CADBMC010000044.1 GCA_902795635.1 uncultured Coriobacteriaceae bacterium
TCCAGCACCACCACACGCTTGCTGGGAAGGTGCTCGTGCATGCTCGCGATGCAGGCGCGCACGATCTCAGGTGCCGCGTCCTCGCCCTGCAGCCACAGCGTCCAAACGGTGTCGTTGTGCCTGACGGGAGACGCGGCGTACTCACACTCCACCTGCTCCCGCAGCTCGGGCAGGTCCGGCTGCATCTTCTTCGAGATGTGCTGGTAGAGCTTGAGCTGCATCACCTCGCGCACGATCTCGAGCCCCTTGCGAGAGATGCCGGCAGCGAGCGTCGCAAGCACGGTCGAGGTGGCCATGTGCTCGCGGAACACCTGCCTCACCACGTCGGCCCCGCCGACCTTGTCCCATATGTTCCTGAAGTCGCTCACTGCTCAGAGCCCTCTCCGGTAAGCGTCCTTGCCTTGAGCACCTTCACGTTGTGGGCCACCCGCTGCTCCACGGGCGGTAGAGTCATGTAATCCCCGTAAAGCGCCGTCAGGTACTCGTCGGTCCGCTCGGGGATGTTCACCGGAAACCCCTCGAAGAGCGCCTTCTTCGGCTCCCCGAAGTAGGCCGTGGGGACCACCTCCTTCTCGCGGTACCGGCCGAGCATGTTCCCACAGTACATCTGCTGGTAGAAGCTGTACATCTTGCAAGTGGCGTCGAGGCGGTCAATGTCCTTTTCGCTGTCGATATGGTCGCCTATATGAAGGGCCTCCGAAACCCCGAGCACGACGCGCTCTGCGAGAGGGCGTTTCCTATGAGCGTCGACCTGGGTCTTGATGTTCGCGAGTTGAATGAGGTAGCGCAGATAAAGAATGTGCTTCACCTGCATCCAGCGGGCAAAGCCGCTGTCCGGCAGGCCGTCCAGCGGAAAGATATCAATCCAAATATGGGCGTTGCGCTTCTCGGCGGCAAGGTCTATCTCAATCTCCGACTCCATGTCCACGTACTGGCACATGCAGAAGTGCCAGTTCGGGTCGGAGTATCGGTCGCAGATCGCATACCCCTCTTCGGGATGCGACTTGACGTAGGCCACGAAGCGGTCGAAGTCCTCACGAGGCAACGAGAGGTCAACATCGTCGTCCCAGGGAATGAACCCACCGTGACGCACGACGCCGATGCAGGCTCCACCGCCCACGTAATAGCGGATGCCCTGGCTGTCGCAGATGCCGATGGTATGTTTGAGGAGGTCAAGGGTGAGAGTTTGAGTTTGGGTCAGCCCGTGCTCGCTCATTTGTCACCTCCAGCCTCGCGCAAAATATTGAGGGTCTCGGAGATGCCGTCCGCGAGAGGCAGGCCGGCCTTCCACCCAAGGCTCTCTCGAGCCTTGGAGCCGTCCATGAGCGCCAGTGTTGCCTTGGAATACCCTGCGGCCTCGGTGGCGTCCGGCAGGTCGAAGACAAGCTTCACGTCGCCCGCGTCGGCCACCAGCCGCGCCAGGTCGCGCAGCGTCGTGTCCGAGCCGGGGTCGGCCAGGTTGTAAGCCTCGCCGTCCCCACCCCTCAGCAGCACATGCAGCAGGCCTGACGCGGCGTCGGCCACATGCAGGTAGGAGTAGCGCTGCGTGCCCTCGCTCTTGAGGACCACGTCCTCGCCGTCGAGCGCCCTGTGGATGAACTGCGAGAGGGCCTTGGTGTCGGAGGGAAGGAGCGTCGGCCCGTACACCCGCGCGATGCGGGCAATCCGCACGGGCACGCCCGCCTGGGCCCTCCAAGCCTGGCACATAGCCTCGCCCAGGCGCTTGGCCTCGTTGTAGCCGGCACGCACGGTGTTGCAGTCAAGGTAGCCGCAGTAGTCCTCGCCGAAGTGCTCCACGTCGCCCCGGTTCTCGCCGTAAACCTCCACCGAGGAGGCGAAGAGCAGGGTGGCCCCGCATCCCCTCGCGTAGGAGAGCAGGTTCCTCAGCCCGAACACGTTGCCGTCGATGGTGCCGATGGGGTCGGTCGAGTAGACCCTTGGGTGGGTCGCGCTCGCCAGGTGCAGCACGTAGTCGGCATGCCTCTCCGGAGCTGTGCCGGGGACAGAAACGTCGAGCTCCTCGAAGGAGAAGTTGGGATTGTCGAAGTACGGAAGCCGCTTCTTTGCCTTGCTCTCGCTCCTGCCCAGCGCCAGCACGCGGCAGCCAAGCTCCTCGAGCTGGTCCTTGCGCATGAGCACGTCGATCAGGAAGCTCCCCATCATGCCCGTGGCACCGGAAATCGCCACTGTCTTCCCGGAAAGCTCTTCCCAGGGCAGATCCTGCCCGCAGACAGAGTCGAGCTCCCTGAGGTAGAGTTCCAAGTCGAGCCTGCTAGTCATGGCTGACCCCCTCTCCCGCGGCCCAGGCTCGGAAGAACTCCAGGTTCTCCGGCGTCGTGAGCTTGATGTTGCGGTCCGAGCCCGCCGCGAAGTGGAGCCTCACACCCAGCTGCACCATCATGGTGTTGGTGTAGTTGGATCCGTCGATCCCTATCCCCTTGTCGAAGGCCTCATGGTACTTGGAGTCCAGGAGGCCGAACCTGTAGGCCTGAGGTGTTGACACGCGCCGCAGCGTCTCGCGCGGGATGTACCTGGTAGTCGTGGTCGGGTCATCCTCGTCCACAAGGAAGATCTGCTCATTGTAGGGCATGCTCGTCACGGCGTTGCCGTGCTCCTCGGCCACCCGGATGACGTCGGTTATGACTTCGGGGTCGAGCATCGGCCGCACGCCGTCGTGTATGAGACAGATGTCGTTGTCGGATAGCTCGCCCTCGAAGTTGTACACGCCGTTGCGGATGGACTCCTGCCCTGAAGCGCCACCGGTGGTCACCCACCTGAGCTTCGTGATGCCGAACTGCCTCGCATAGGCCTTCAGCACCTCCTGCCACCCGTCCAGGCACACGACCTCGATGGCATCCACCTGCGGGTGCCGCTGGAAAGCCTCCAGCGTGTAGACGATCACGGGTTTGTCCCCCACGTTGATGAACTGCTTGGGGATCTCCTGCCCCATGCGATGGCCGACGCCGCCGGCTATGATTATTGCTATGACCATGATGTTATGTACTCCTTGAGCTCCTCTTCCCAGTCGGGCATGTGGAAGCCCGTGGCCTCGAGCTTGGCGAGGTCGAGCGCCGAGTGCGCGGGGCGCGGGGCCACCGGGCCCTTGGCGGACGCGTAGTACTCCGCGGTCGAGACGGGGCGGACGGCGGCGCCGTTGCCGTTCCTCAGGTCGAAGACCTCGCGGGCGACGTCCGCCCAGCTGGCGACCCTGCCCGAGCCGGTGCAGTCGTAGGTGCCGTACGGGGCGCGGGAGCCCAGCAGGTGGAATATGGCGCGCGCCATGTCCCGCGCGAAGGTGAGCCTCCCCAGCTGGTCGTCCACGACCGTGACCTCGGAGAGATTGTCCTCGGGGTCCGCCACGCGGTCGGA
>CADBMC010000045.1 GCA_902795635.1 uncultured Coriobacteriaceae bacterium
GCGTACTCGGCCTAATTACCTGCGCGGACGCGCGGTAGGCAGGCTCGAGGGCACGCAAGCATCTTCCGAACCCCATCAAACTGAGCCAGCCACCCGCGTCCGCGATGCCCCGGAGGCGTTCGCGGCCGTGCAGCTTCCGCTCGTGACGCGAATCCTCCCCGGCGCGTGGCACATGACGCACGAGACGCCATACGCAAGGATCCACCAAGCAGAGGACATAGCCGCGCGAAGCGAAGGAGCTGCAGATGACACGCAAGATCGCCATATTCGACACGACGTTGCGCGACGGCGAGCAGTCGCCGGGCGCCGGGATGACGACCGATGACAAGCTCGTGATCGCCCGCCAGCTCCTGCGCATGAACGTGGACGTGATCGAGGCGGGCTTCCCCGTCTCGAGCCCGGGCGACTTCCGCAGCGTGGCCGAGATCGGCCGCATGGCAGGCGACTCGTGCGTCGTTTGCGGGCTCACCCGCGCGGTGGACCACGACATCGACGTCGCCGCCGAGGCGCTCGCCACGGCCAAGAGGCCGCGCATCCACACCGGGCTGGGCGTCTCTCCCGAGCACCTGCACGAGAAGCTCGGCATCACCGAGGACGAGTGCGTCGAGCGCGTCATCCGCTGCGTGAGGTACGCGCGCAACCTCGTGGACGACGTCGAGTTCTATGCCGAGGACGCCGGCCGCTCCGACCAGGACTTCCTCGTCCGCGTCATCCAGGCGGCGGTGGACGCCGGCGCCACCGTGGTCAACATCCCCGACACCACCGGCTACTCGCTGCCGGAGGACTTCGCGGCGCGCATCCGCGACCTGCGCGAGCGCGTGGAGGGCATCGAGGACGTGACCATCTCCGTGCACACCCACAACGACCTGGGCATGGCCACGGCGCTGGCGCTCGCGGCCGTGAAGGCGGGCGCCGAGCAGGTGGAGTGCACCATCAACGGCCTCGGCGAGCGCGCCGGCAACACCTCGCTCGAGGAGGTCGTCATGGCCATGCGCATGCACGGCGACGAGCTCGACGCCCACACCGACGTCGTGACCCGCGAGCTCACGCGCGCGAGCCGCCTGGTGAGCTCCATCACCGGCATCTCGGTGCAGCCGAACAAGGCCATCGTCGGAGCGAACGCCTTCGCGCATTCCTCCGGGATCCACCAGGACGGCGTCCTCAAGGCGCGCGACACCTACGAGATCATCGACCCCGACGACGTGGGCGCCGCCGGGTCGGAGATCATCCTCTCCGCCCGCAGCGGGCATGCGGCGCTGCGCCACCGCCTCGTCGAGCTGGGCTACACCTTCGAGGACGAGGAGTTCGAGGAGGTCTACCAGCGCTTCCTCGAGATCGCTGACCAGAAGAGCGAGGTCTACGACCAGGACCTCGAGTCCATCGTGCAGGAGCGTGCGCGCGAGGTGTCTGCCGTGTACACCCTCGATGCCCTGCAGATCCAGTGCGGCGACCCGCTCGTGCCCACCGCCGTGGCAACCATCACCGACGAGGACGGCGACACGCAGGTCGTGAGCATGATCGGCACCGGGCCGGTCGATGCCGCCTACAAGGCCATCGACAAGGTGGTCTCGGTCCATGGCGACCTGCAGGAGTTCGCGATCAAGGCCGTGACGCGCGGCATCGACGCCATCGGCGAGGTCACGGTGCGCATCGTGGACGACGACGGGAAGGTCTTCACCGGGCGCGGCGCCGACACCGACATCATCGTCTCCAGCGCCAAGGCCTACCTCAACGCCGTCAACCGCATGATCACCACGAAGCGCTCGCGAGAGGGGGAGTAGGGGATGGCCCAGCTCACCGGCGCCCAGATACTCATCCAGACGCTCATCGACCAAGGCGTCGACACGGTGTTCGGCTATCCGGGCGGGGCGGTCCTGGACATCTACGATGCCCTCTACGCTGCCTCCGACAGGATCCACGCCATCGAGACGACGCACGAGCAGCATGCGTGCCACGCCGCCGACGGCTATGCGCGCGCGACGGGACGCTGCGGGGTCGTGATCGCGACCTCGGGCCCCGGCGCCACCAACCTCGTGACCGGCATCGCCACGGCCTACCTCGACTCGGTTCCGCTCGTGGCCATCACCGGCAACGTGTCCAACGCGGCCATCGGCTCGGACTCGTTCCAGGAGGTGGACATCACCGGCATCACCCTGCCCGTGACCAAGCACAACTACTTCGTGAACGACGTCAGCAGGCTGCAGGACGTCATCCGCGAGGCCTTCGCCATCGCCATGGACGGGCGCCGCGGGCCGGTGCTCGTGGACATCCCGAAGGACGTGCAGGTGAACGCCTGCGACTACGAGCCGAAGGGCCCCATGGCCATGCGACCGCGCCGCGCCGTTGCGCAGGAGGACCTCGAGCGCGCCGCCGATGCCATCAACGGCTCGCGTCGTCCCTACATATATGTGGGGGGCGGGGTCGTGGCGTCCGGGGCGGGCGAGCTCGTCTGCGAGCTCGCGGAGCGCATCTCCTCTCCCATCGGCTGCTCGCTCATGGGCATCTCCGCCATACCGAGCGACAACCCCTGCTTCCTCGGGATGGAGGGCATGCACGGCCGCTACACCAGCACGATGGCGATGAAGCACAGCGACTGCGTGATCGCGCTCGGCGCGCGCTTCAACGACCGCTCGACCGGCGACAGCTCCAAGTTCCCGGCGAACAACAAGATCGTGCGCATCGACATCGACAGCTCCGAGGTCTCCAAGACCGTCTTCGGCCAGGTGGACCTCGTGGGCGACGTCACCGAGACGCTGGGCAGGCTCCTGCCGCTCATCGGCCCCAACACGCACGAGGAGTGGCGCCGCCAGGTGCGCGAGATCGCCGCCAAGGAGAAGGGCTTCGCCGACTACCGCACGACCCTCACGCCGAAGACGGTTATGGACGCCATCAACGCGCACCGCACGCCGGGGATGCCGGTGGCCACCGACGTCGGGCAGCACCAGATGTGGGCGGCCCAGTACCTGCGCTTCGCGCAGCCGAGGACCTTCATCACCTCGGGCGGCCTCGGCACCATGGGATTCGGCATGGGAGCGGCCATAGGCGCGCAGGTCGGCACGGGCGAGCGGGCCATCCTCGTCACCGGCGACGGCTCCTTCGGGATGAACCTCTCGGAGATGATCACGCTGGCCGACGAGGGGCTGCCCGTCACGATTGTGCTCATGAACAACGGCGTGCTCGGGATGGTGCGCCAGTGGCAGTCGCTGTTCTACGGGCAGCGCTACGCGCAGACGACGCTCGACCGCAAGGTGGACTACGTCGCGCTTGCCAAGGCGTGCGGCGTCCCGGCCTGCCGCGTGGAGGACGTCCCCGCCTTCGACAAGGCGCTCGCCGAGTCCTTCGCCAGCGACGGTCCCGCCCTCATCGAGTGTCCCATCGGCAAGGACGAGTTCGTGACCCCCATGATGCCCGCAGGCGGCACGATGGACGACATCATCGTGAACGAGGACGAAGCGCTCGCTCGGATTGGAAGGTAGAGGATGAGGACCTACAGCATCGCCATCATGGTGAGGAACGAGTACGGCGTGCTGAACCGCGTGACGAGCATGTTCCGCCGTCGCCAGTTCAACATCGACTGCCTCACCGTCTCCGAGACGGAGACCGATCTCCTCTCGCGCATCACCGTGCAGTTCTCGAGCGAGGACGAGCGCGCGAAGAACCAGCTCGTGGCCCAGCTCGCCAAGCTGCCCGACGTCGTCTCGTACCGCGAGTTCGACCCGGACGAGTCGGTCTCGGTGGAGCTCCTGCTCGTGAAGATGAGAAACGACGACGCGACGCGCCAGCAGGTGCTCGATGCCGCGGACGCGTTCCACGCCAAGATCGTGGACTACTCCCGCGAGTCGATAATGCTCCGCATGGCCGGCTCCACGCGGCGGATCGACAGCTTCTTGGACCTGATGCGCGACTTCGAGATACTCGAGGTATGCCGCACCGGCGTCGTCTCCCTCGAGCGCGGGCCCAGCATCATGCGGGAAGGCGTCAACATCTAGCGGCGCCACGGAGCGCCACGGCAAGGCACCACCGCCGCGCCTTTCGGCGTCGGCGTCACGGACGTGAGCACGGATCTGATCGACCACATTTGGAAGGAAGGACGCTAGACCATGGCAGACAAGAAGTTCCGTATGTTCTACGAGCAGGATTGCGACATCTCCAAGCTGGACGGCAAGAAGGTCGCCATCATCGGATACGGCTCGCAGGGCCACGCCCATGCGCTCAACCTGAAGGACTCCGGCGTCGATGTGCGTGTCGGCCTGCGTCAGGGCTCGAAGAGCGCCGAGGCCGCCGAGGAAGCCGGCCTGAAGGTCATGTCCATCGAGGACGCCGCCGAGGAAGCCGACTTCGTGATGATCCTCGTCCCCGACGAGATCCAGGCCAAGACCTATGAGGAGCAGATTGCGCCGCACCTGCATGCAGGCAATACGCTTGGCTTCGCCCATGGCTTCAACATCCACTTCGGCTACATCAAGCCGCCTGCGGACGTCAACGTCGTCATGGCCGCCCCGAAGGGCCCCGGCCACATCGTGCGCCGTCAGTACACCGAGGGTTCCGGCGTGCCGGATCTTGCATGCGTGCAGCAGGATGCCACCGGCAACGCATGGGACATCGTCCTGTCCTACTGCTGGGGCATCGGCGGTTCCCGCTCCGGCGTCATCAAGTCCACGTTCAAGGACGAGACCGAAGAGGACCTCTTTGGCGAGCAGGCCGTGCTGTGCGGCGGTCTGGTCGAGCTCGTGAAGGCGGGCTTCGAGACCCTTACCGAGGCCGGCTATCCCGAGGAACTCGCCTACTTCGAGTGCTATCACGAGATGAAGATGATCGTCGACCTGATGTACGAGTCCGGCATCCACTTCATGAACTACAGCATTTCCAACACCGCCGAGTACGGCGAGTACTACGCTGGCCCGAAGGTCATCAACGAGCAGAGCCGTGCCGCGATGAAGGAACTGCTTGCCCGCATCCAGGACGGCAGCTTCGCCCAGGAATTCGTCGACGATTGCAACAATGGCCACAAGTGGCTGCTCGAGCAGCGTGAGGCCATCAACACGCATCCGATCGAGATCACCGGCGAGAAGATCCGCTCGATGTTCAGCTGGATCAAGAAGTA
>CADBMC010000046.1 GCA_902795635.1 uncultured Coriobacteriaceae bacterium
GCTTGAGGCGGTCGATCTCGTCGAGCTCGTTCTGCTTCTCGGCGAGCGCCTGGCGGATGACCTCGCGGGCCTTCTGGTCGGCGTCGGTGCGGATCTTGTCGGCAGCCTCGCGGGCCTCGGCCACGATCTTGTCGGCGCTCTGCTGGGCCACGATGAGCACCTGCGAGATCTGGCGCTCGCGGTCGGAGTCGTAGGCGGCAGGGGCGGGGGCAGCGACGGGCTGCGGGGCCGCGGCGGCCGTTGCGCCCTGGGCCTCGGAGAGCTGCGCCACGCGAGCCTGGGACTCGGCAAGCTGCTGCTCGGTCTTGTTCAGGCGGCCCTTGAGGTCCGCGATCTTCTGAAGCATCGCCCCGACCTCGTCGGAAAGGCGCTCGAGGAACGCGTCGACCTCCTCGGTGTCGTAGCCGTGCTTCGAGGGCGAGAACGTGAGTTGTTCGATGTCTTGGGGTGTGATTGCCATGTTTGAACCCTTTCGATGCTCCGAGCCAGACGCCGGCAAGTTCTCGGCATTCGGCACCTGTTAGAGAAGTATAGCCATAAGCAGGCGATCCACGACGCTGAGGACCACTATCGCCACAGCGGGCGAGAAGTCGATGGCCCCCACGGGCGGGATGAGACGGCGGAAGAGCACGAGGTACGGATCGACGAACATGCCGATCGCGCGCCTGAGGTCGGAGAGGAAGCCCCCGCCGCTCGGGACGAAGGAGAGCAGGCACCATACGATGACCAACAGCTCGTACAGGCTAATCGCCGCATGGATGGCGCGGTAGAGGACGTACATCTGCACGGGCTACCTCCCGGAGAGCTCGTCGTTGCGGGCAAGCGCGGCGTCGATGCCCTCCTCGCAGCCCTCTGCAAGGCGCGGCTCGAGCTCCTTCAGGAACTGGATCGTCGTGCCGCCCGGCGAGGTGACGGACTCCATGTAGGCCCTCGGGTGCTCCCCGGAGTCGATGAGCATGCGCGCCGTGCCCTCCATGGTGGACTCGAACATGGCGCGCGCCGCGGCGGCGGGCATCCCGCGCCTCACGGCGGCCCTCGTGAGCGTGTCGATCATGAGAGCGAAGAGGGCCGGCGCGCAGCCGACCGACTGCCCGCACACGTCTACCTGGTCCTCGCGCATGACCTGCACGGAGCCGAGCTGGCCGAAGACGTCGAGCGCGAGCGCCACGTCGTCCTTGGTCGCCTTCGTGCCCACGGCCACGGCCGAGGCGCCCGAGCGCACCGAGATGGGCAGGTTCGGCATGACGCGGATGACGCGCGCCGTGGGCATGAGCTCCTCGTAGGTGGCGATGGGCACGCCCGCCGCGATCGAGATGACGAGCGCCTTGGAGAGCGTCTCGGCATGCGCGTCCAGGAAGGGGACCATCACCTGCGGCTTGATCGCCAGGATCACGGCGTCGAGGCGCTCGTCGAGAAGCTCCTCGGCGGTCTCGAAGCACCGCACGCCCGCATCTGCGGCGAGCGCCTGCAGCTTCTCGGGATGGTGGTCGCACACGAGAACCTGGCTGCCCTGGTAGGCGCCGGACGCCACGAGCCCGCGCGCGACCGCGCCGCCCATGGAGCCGCCGCCGATGATGCCGATCACGTATCCTGCCATTGCTACCTCCTCACGACGCCTTCACGCGCGAGGCGCTCCATGTCCGACTGCATGAGCTCGATGCCGGAGGGAAGCACCACGAACGCGCGGTCGCCGAGCTCTGAGACCTTGCCGCCCACGCCGCAGGCGAACCCGAAGCTGAAGTCCAGGATCCGCTTGGCCGTCTCGATGTTGGTCTGCCGGAAGTCGAGGACGACCGGCTGGTTCGTGCGCACGCGACGCACGACCATCTGGACGTCGTCATAGGCCGTCGGGCTCAGCACGTAGGGCGGCAGCGAGGCGCCCGAGCGCATGGCCGGGGAGGTAGAGGACGGCGTGGAGGGCGCGGTCGTGGGCGATGTGGGGCCGGTGACCTGCGGGGTCGTGCCTTCGTAGCTCGGGCTGTAGTCGAGCCTCGAGTCGGTCCAGGCCGAGTTGTCCCTCACGTTGAGGTTGCGGTCCTGCGGCGAGGGCGCCGAGTAGTCCACGCCCTCGTAGTTCGAGTCCACGAACTCGCCGGAGCGCGTGTACACGTTGATGCTCTCGGCCTTGGGACGCGACGGGGTGCCCAGCAGGCTCGTCGAGTCCGACGAGGCGCTGCTGGCATGGCGAGGACGCGCGTCGGACGCGTACGAATCGTCGTAGTCGTCGTATCCGTCGTCGTAGCCGTCGTCGTAGTAATCGTCCTTGGAGCCGAAGCCCATCCTGTCCTTGATGTTGTCGATGAAGCCCATTGTCAGCTCCTCATGTCTCATGCCAGGGCGTAGTCGGGCGAGAACACCACGCGCCCCAGCCTAACCATCGTCGAGCCCTCTGCTATGGCCTCGGGGAAGTCGTCGCTCATCCCGCAGCTGAGCTCCGGAAGCGATGCCCCCGCCCTCCTCTCGAGCTCGTCGCGCAGAAGGCGCAGCGACTCGAACGTCCTCTGGGCCCGGGCCTTGTCGCCCGCGGGCGCCATCGTCATGAGGCCCTTGATCTCGATGCCCGGAAGCCCGACCAGCCCCTCCGCAGCGGCGCGCGCCTCGTCGGGCGTGAGCCCGGACTTGGTCTCCTCGCCGGAGACGTTGCATTCCAGAAGCACCGGCTGGACGATGCCGCGAGCCTCGCAGCGGCTCGACACGGCCTCGGCGAGATGCACGGAAGAAATCGAGTGGATGAGGCCGACGCGGCCGATGACCTGATTGATCTTGTTCTTCTGCAGGTTGCCAATCATGTCGAAGCGCGCATGGGAGAGATCGGGATCCTCCTGTGCCGCGGCGAGCTTGCGGGCGAGCTCCTGGGGACGGTTCTCGGCGAAGACGCGCCAGCCGGCCTTCCAGGCGCAACGCACCTCGTCGAAGCCCACCGTCTTCGAGACGGCCTCGACCAGCACCTCGGACGTCTCGCGCCCAGCAGCTTGGCAGCTGGCCTCCACCCTCTCCAGGATCTGGGCCCTGCGCTCCTCGACGAACGCCTGGTAGCTTGCTTCCTCGTCCTCGTTCATAGCCGTGCGCTTCCTTCTTCTTGCTGCACGGGGAGGTAGGCCAGGGCGCCGTGGCGCCCGCACGTGCCTGCCTCGGCGCGCCAGGAATAGAACCTGTCTCCGCATCGCATGGTCGAGAGGCCGCAGTCCAGTATGGAATCCGGCGCCATGCCCTCGCCCTCGAGCGTGGACCGGACCGCCTGCGCGAGGTCCAGCCTCCTGCCCTGCTTGGCGACCATGCTACCAAACCTGCCGAGGAACCTCTGCCGCAGCTCGCGCGACACCTCATAGTCCTCACCGGTCACATGCGGGCCGATGTAGGCGACGCATGCCGACGGCTCGCAGCCGGCCGCCTCGCAGAGGGCGAGGAGCGTCTTGCCGGCTATGCAGCGCATGGTGCCCCGCCAGCCGGAATGGGCCACGGCGAAGGCGGCCGGCGCGCAGATGACCACCGGGAGGCAGTCCGCGAAGACGAGCATCACGGGGACGCCGGGGACCGTGCACACGACGGCGTCGGCGCCCTCCTCCCCCTGCGAGCGCGCCTTGGCGAGCGCCTCCGGGGAGGCGTCGTCCACGAGAAGCACATGCGAGCCGTGCACCTGGTGCGGCGAGACGAGCGCTGCCAGGCGTGCCTCCGGCACGCCGAGCGCCACGAGCGCGCGGCGCCTGTTCTCCGCCACGGCGGCAGGGTCGTCGCCGGACCTGGGGCCGAGGTTGAGGCTTGCATAGGGCCCTTCCGAGACGCCGCCCGTGCGCTCGGTAAACGCGAACGTGACCCCGCCGGGCCGACCAGGGTCGCCCAGCAGGGCCACGCCGCGGGAGACGGACCTTTCCAGCCGCGGGGCCACGTCGTTCCTAGCTGCGGCTGTTGCGCAGGAAGTCGGGGATGTCGAAGCCGGAGTTCACGGAGGAGGCGCGCTGCTCGCCGGAGGCGGCGGGACGGCGGCCGTCGAGCGGGGCGGACGTCTGCTGCGGGGCGCGCTGCTGGCCGAAGTCGAGCGACGGCAGCTGCTGCTGGGTCGAGCCGGCGTCGAAGCCCGTCGCGATGACGGTGACGCGTACCTGGTCGCCCAGGCTCTCGTCCACGACGGTGCCGAAGATGATGTTGGCCTCGGGGTCCACGTTGTTGGCGACGAGGTCGGCGGCGTCGTTGATCTCCTGGATGCCGAGGTCCTTGTTGCCGGCGATGGAGAGCAGCACGCGGGTCGCGCCGTCGATGGAGCTCTCGAGCAGGCGGCTGGAGATGGCCTCCTGGGCGGCGTCGGCCGCGCGGTTGTCGCCCGATGCGGTGCCGATGCCCATCATCGCCGTGCCCGCGCCGCGCATGATGGTGCAGACGTCGGCGAAGTCCAGGTTGATGAGGCCGGGGACCGTGATGAGGTCCGTGATGCCCTGCGTGCCC
>CADBMC010000047.1 GCA_902795635.1 uncultured Coriobacteriaceae bacterium
CGGCATTCTTCGGCATCGTCCATACGACGGCGCTGATCGCGAGCGTGGTGCTATGAGGCAGGCGTTCACGATACCCGGGCGATTCATAGGGTTGAACGATTACGTGGGCGCATGCCGCCGGAACCGCTACATCGGCGCGAAGCTCAAGCGAGAGCAGCAGGACATCGCGCTGAGGGCGATAGAGGCGGCCGACCTCCTCAAGGTGAGGCGCAAGGTCGACATCTCGTTCACATGGGTCGAGCCCAACTCGCGGCGAGACCATGACAACGTGGCGTTCGCGAAGAAGTTCATCCTCGACGCCCTGGTCGAGGCGGGGGTGTTGGAGAACGACAACCCGCACGTCGTCGGCAACTTCGCCGACTACTTCCTAGTAAACAGGAGCGACCCCAGGGTGGAGGTCAGGATGGAGGATGCGTATGAGTGAGAGCCTCTACGCGCTCTCGACGGCGCTTCAGACGGCCATCGAGGGCGGTTACACGATCGACGAGGAGACGGGCGAGATCCTATGGTCCCCGGACCAGCTCGACGAGCTGGAGCTCGCCGTCAGGGACAAGGCCGAGGCTTGCGCCGTCGTGCTGAAGGGCAAGAGGGCGTTCGCGCAGGCCATCAAGGACGAGATCGACGCGCTGCAGAAGCGGCTGTCGGTCGTCAAGGCGCAGGCCGAGCGTCTCGACGGCTACATCATGAGGTGCGTCGAGCTCAACGGCGGGGCGATAGAGACGCCTCGGTGCAGGCTCTCCACGCGCAAGTCGAACGCGCTGGAGATCCTCGACGAGAGCGCCATCCCCTCGGAGTACATCAGGACGAAGACGACTACGGCGCCGGACAAGATGGCGATCAAGGCCGCCTTGAAGGACGGCAGGGAAGTGCCGGGCTGCGCACTGGTCGTCAACGAGCATCTGCAAGTGAGGTAGAAATGGATAAGAGGAAGACGCAAACGCAGCGCGTGCTGGCGCTGCTCGAGAACGGGGAGACGATCACGTCCCTCGAGGCCGCGAGGATGGGCCATCCCATCATGGACCTGCCCAAGCGCATCTCCGAGTTGCGCAGGGCGGGATACGTCATCAGCGGGAAGCGCGAGAAGTCCGCGGAGGGCGCACGGTACATGCGCTACGAGCTGGTGAGGCCATGAACCGGCAGGATGTTAACGCTGCGATCCCGAGGATAAGCATCAAGGGGAAGCAGTACGCCACGGTCGACTCGAGGGTGGCCGCCTTCTGGGAGCTCTTCCCGGACGGGAGGATCGCGACGGAGGAGCTGTACGACGACGGCGAGCGCTGCGTGTTCAAGGCATGCGCATACGACGGCGACAGGCTAATCGCGACGGGCCACGCCTCGGAGGTGAAGTCATCGAGCCACATCAACAAGACGAGCTACCTGGAGAACTGCGAGACGTCGGCCGTGGGCCGCGCCCTCGGCTTCCTCGGCATAGGCTCGAACGGCTCGATCGCCTCCGCCGACGAGGTGCAGAACGCCATCGAGGGCCAGGACGCCGCAGAGGGGGCGCGTAGCGGTCGGGCTGGCAGGAAGCCCGCCAAGGCCAAGACGGCACCGCAGACGGCGCCTGACGGCTCCATAGAGCGAATCAAGAAGCTCAAGCAGGAATGCATCGACGCCGGCGTGACGCTGGAGGGCGTGACGAGCTGGTACGAGGCGCGGTTCGGGGGAACCCCGCTGAACAAGCTCACGGAGGTCGAGCGGCAGGAATGCATCGCCCATTACTCCGATGTCCGCGACGGCGCCAGGACGCTGCTATGAGCGGCGACTACGAGGCGCTGGACGAAGCCCGGAACTCGTACCTCAAGGCGACGAGGAGCCTGCCGGAGATGGCGGCGAAGTACGCCGAGGCGGAGGCCGAGTACCAGAGGGCGAAGGCCGTGAGGGTCATGGAGATGAGGGCTGACGGCGTCCCTGCGACGCTGATCCAGCTGATGGTGAAGGGCGACAAGGCCGTGAACCGCAAGCTGTTCGAGAGGGACAGCGCGAAGTCGCTCTACGAGGCGACGAACAAGGCGATAGACACTTACAAGCTGGACGCGAGGCTCCTGGAGTCGCGGATCCAGCGCGATTGGAACAGCCAAGGAGGAATCCTATGAGGAAGATCTACGGGGTAAAGACGGCGACCTACCACGAGAGCGCCGCATTCTTCTGCGAGAGCTATGCGGACGCGTACCGCATGAGCGAGACCATCAACGAATGGCAGATCAAGAGCAATCAGCGCGAGCCGCAGGACTTCATCACCGCGCAATGGCTCCTTCCAAAGGAGGTCCGCGATGATAAATAACGTCTGCCTGGCGGGGAACCTGACCCGCGAACCGGAGCTGCGGTCGACCGCCACAGGGACCGCCGTGCTGCTCTTCGGGATCGCCGTGAACGAGCGCGTCAAGCAGGGCACCGAGTGGGTGGACCGTCCGAACTTCTTCGATTGCAAGATGTTCGGGCGCCATGCCGAGACGCTCGCGCCGATGCTCTCGAAGGGCATGAAGGTCGCCGTCGACGGCCGTCTCAGATACGAGACATGGGAGCCGGAGGACGGTGGAAAAAGGTCGAAGATCGTGGTGATAGCGAACGAGGTCGAGCTGATGCAGAGGCGCGAGGAGCGCCGGCAGGACGACGATATACCGTTCTAGGAGGCTCGGATGGAAGGTTGGAACGGTCAGAAAGCGTTCACTTTTTATGCGAGTTTCGCAGATTTCGGCGACATTTTGAGCGAGAAAGAGCAAAAAGAGCTCTATTTCGCGATCGTCCGCTACATGTTCTTCGACGATGACCGCGAGGAGAAGCTGTCGAAAGCGACCCGCGCGGCGTTCCGCCAGATCAAGGCTACATGCAAGATGAGCAGGGCAAACAGCCAAAACGGAAGCGCACCGAAAGCGAAACGAAAAGCAAACGAAAGCGAAACGGACGCGAAACGAAACGCGAACGAAAACGCAACAAATTCAAAGTCAAATTCAAATACAAATTCAAAGTCAAACACGGAAGCGAATCGAGCACCCGCCGCCTGCCCTAAATGCGGCGGGCAGCTCGAGCGGACATGGGCGCATCGGACGCGGGGGAGCCGCGAGGAGTACCTGCACCTCTGCCCCAAGTGCGGAGAGGAGGTGTGGGCATGAACCGCTACATCATCAGCGCCAAGAATCTCGGCAGATTGATGCGCAAGGCCGACCTCCATGTCCGCGAGACCCTGGAGATGACCGACGGCAAGGTGACGCTCTGCAAGGACTGCGGCTACTTCGGCAAGGACGCGGACGGCGACGAGTGGTGCGACTACCTGAAGAGGCACATCGTCCCGGACGACTTCTGCGCGTGGGGGTGGGAAAGATGATCCCGCCGAGGGAGATGGTCGAGGGCAAGCTCGACGGCTTGAGCTACGAGAGGGCGGAGCTCTTCGGCAAGCCGCACCTCGGGGCCCATTACGAGGGCCGCGTCGACTATTCGCTGAAGCACCCGACGCGCAGAAAGCAGCACCACGTCGACGACGGGGCAGCATGCCCGTTCTGCCTCAGCGGCCCGGCGACGGAAGCGCATCACATGGTCCCGAAGGGCATCGGCGGCGGGAGCCTCGTGTTCGACTTCCGCACGGAGTGGGGCGAGTTCATCCTGCTCTCGCCGCTGTTCGGCCTTTGCTC
>CADBMC010000048.1 GCA_902795635.1 uncultured Coriobacteriaceae bacterium
CCTGCCCTACGTGAAGATCTCGGCCTCCAACGACCTGGACGAGTACACGATCCAGTCGCTGTTCGCCCAGGGCGCGCCCATCGACAGCTTCGGCGTGGGCACCAAGCTCGCCACGTGCGACCCCCAGCCCTCGCTCGGCGGCGTCTACAAGCTCTCGGCCGTGCGCGGCAAGGGCGAGGACGGATGGACCCCGGCCATGAAGCTCTCCGAGCAGGCCTACAAGCGCACCATCCCCGGCCGGCAGCACATCGTGCGCTACCTGGACGAGGGAGGCTGCCCGGTGGGCGACGTCATCGTGGACGACGCCTACGTCTCCAGCGAGCCCGCCCATGCGGTGGACGCGGTGGACCCCTACACCACCTACGACTTCGACGGCTACGCCCATGAGGAGCTCCACGAGCAGGTCGTGGCCGACGGCCGCGGCACGGGCGTGGCCTGGACGCTCGAGGAGTCGAAGCGCCGCTGCCGCGATGCCCTCATGCACCTGGACCCGGCCGTGAAGCGCTTCCTGAACCCGCAGGCCTATCCCGTGGGGATCGAGCAGGGGCTCTCCAAGCTCAGGACCGAGCTGGCGCATCGCGAGCGCGAGCACTCGGGACGCTAGGGAGGCGCGTCGCCCCGGCGGCGCACGAGCAGGCCCGAAGGGGCTTCGGTAAACCATGACGATGTACGGAGGAGCTACGATGCCCGAGCATGTCGAGCAGCTGGTGGGCGCGGCCCTGAGGGCGGCGCAGGAGGACGGGTCCCTGCCTGTGTTCGAGGTGGCCGACCTCGGCCTCGAGAGGCCGGCAGACCCCGCCAACGGCGACTGGACCACCACCTTGGCCCTGCGCTCGGCCAAGCTCGCCCACAAGGCGCCGAAAGACATCGCCGCTGCCATCGCGTCGCACATGCCCCAGGACCCCTCGGTCGAGCGCTGCGAGGTGGCAGGGCCCGGCTTCATGAACATCTACCTCACCGCGGAGGTGAAGTGCGAGCCCTTCCGCCAGGCCATCGAGCAGGGCGCGGACTTCGGTCGAAGCGAGCTGGGGAACGGCCAGAAGGTGCAGGTGGAGTTCGTCTCGGCGAACCCCGTGGGCCCGATGCACGTGGGCCACGGCAGGTGGTGCGCCCTGGGCGACTCGCTCTCCCGCGTGATGGAGCACGCCGGGTTCGACGTCGAGCGCGAGTACTACATCAACGACCATGGCAGCCAGATGGACGTGTTCGGGTCCTCGCTCGCCGTGCGCTACGAGCAGCTCACCTCGCTCATGTCCGAGCGCGGGCTCAGCGAGCAGGAGGCCTACGACGTCCTCGTGGCCGACCGCGACGCCTACGTGGACGACGAGCAGGACGAGGCCCCCGAGACCCATCCTCTGCAGGACGCCTTCAACGAGCAGCTGGGCGGCAACGCCTACGGCGGCACCTACATCATCGACATCGCGCGCGAGTTCCTGGACTCCGACGGGACGCGCCTGCTCGAGATGGGCGAGGCCGAGCGCATGCACGAGATGCGCGAGCGCGGCTACCACATGATGCTCGACCGCATCCGCGCCACCTGTCATGAGGCGCGCTGCGACTTCGACGTATGGTTCTCCGAGCGCTCCCTGTACCAGCCGGGGCTGGACGGCGAGGACGCCGTGCACCGCGCCTTCGACCGCCTGCGCGAGGGCGGCTACCTCTATGAGACGGAGGACGGCGCCCTGTGGTTCCGCTCCACCGACTTCGGCGACGACAAGGACCGCGTCCTCGTGAAGTCCAACGGCGAGTACACCTACTTCGCCTCCGATGTCGCCTACCACTGGAACAAGTTCCAGCGTGTCGACCACGTGATCGACGTGTGGGGCGCCGACCACCACGGCTACATCAAGCGCGTGGAGTCCGCCTGCGACGCGCTGGGCTATCCCGGGCGCTTCGAGGTGGTGCTCGGCCAGCTCGTGAACCTGCTGCGCGACGGGGTTCCGGTGCGCATGTCCAAGCGCAAGGGAACGATGGTCACCTTCGACGAGCTTCTGGAGGAGGTGGGCGTGGACGCGACGCGCTACACGCTCGTCTCCCGCTCCTCCACCCAGGTGATCGACTTCGACATCGAGGCCGTGAAGAAGCACGCGCTGGACAACCCCGTCTACTACGTGCAGTACGCCCATGCGCGCATCTGCTCCATCCTGCGCAAGGCCGCAGGCGTGAGCGCCGAGGAGGCCGCCGGGCGCGGCATGGACGAGGTCGCCGCCTCCGTGGTGGGCGCCGACTACGACCTGTCGCTTCTCACCGATCCCTCCGAGTGGGCGCTCGCCCGCAAGGTGGCCGAGTTCGGCGACGTGGTGGAGGGATGCGCGCGCGACCGTGCCCCCTTCCGCCTCACGCACTACGCCGAGGAGCTGGCGGCCGAGTTCCACAGCTTCTATGCCAGCTGCCAGGTGCTTTCCGGCCGTGGGCAGGAGGTGGCTCCCGAGCTCTCTCGCGCTCGCCTCGCCGCCTGCGACGCGGTGCGTCGCGTGCTCGCGCTCACGCTCTCGCTCGTGGGGGTCTCCGCCCCGCAGGAGATGTAGCGCGGGGCAGCTGCGAGGCTGCCACGGATCGCGTGCCGTGCCCTCCTTAGGCGGGCGCGTCGTGTGGCGCGGCCTGCGATTCCTTCGGCAATTCCGCTACCAGCTGCCAAGCGCGGCTGGTAGTGCTATATTCTTCGCAGCCAAGAGCCTGCGGGCC
>CADBMC010000049.1 GCA_902795635.1 uncultured Coriobacteriaceae bacterium
CCGCAGTCGCGCACGCGCCGGGCGTCCTCGGGCGTGGCGGCCGCCTTGCGCACGAGCTCGAGCTCGATGCCCAGGGAGGTGAGCGGGGTGCGCAGCTGGTGCGAGATGTCTGCCAGGGCATCGGCGAGCGCCCGCCTCTCGGCGTCGAGCTCCTCGTTGGCCACCACGAGCTTCGTCACGGTCTTGTCGAGCTGGCTGGCGAGTATGGCGAGCTCGCCTTCGCCCATGTCCTCGAAGCTCACGTGGCGCTCTCCGGAGAGCGCGCGGTCGAGCCTCTCGGAGAGCTCGGCTATGCGGCGGTAGCGCAGGGCGGTGGTCACGGCGTACAGCACGAGCAGGGCGCCGCCGCACGCGGCGACCCATGCCGCCGCGAGAGGGCCTGCCTGCGCCCAAGCGCCTGCGGAGCAGACAGCGCTCGCCGCGGCGCCGATGCCGAGCAGCACGAGGAACCTCGGGTCGCGAGGCATGGCGCTACCCCTCCGCGCGGTAGCCCATGCCGCGCACGGTGCGGATGAGCCGCGGGTCTGCCGGGTCGTCCTCGATCTTGTCGCGCAGGCGGCGCACGTAGACCGAGAGCGTGTTCTCCTCCACGTAGGCGCCGGAGTCCTCCCAGAGCGCCTCGCGCATCATGTCGCGCGTCACTATGCCGCCCGCCTTGCTCGCGAACAGCAGCAGGAGCCGGTACTCGACGGCCGAGAGCTCCAGCTCGCGGCCGCCCTTGGCCGCGCGGGCGCGCACGGGGTCCACCGTGACGTCTCCCAGGTGCAGCAGGGTCTGGGCAGGCTGGGCCCTCCTGAGCACGCCGCGGATGCGCGCGAGCAGCTCGCGCGGGCGGAACGGCTTCGCGACGTAGTCGTCGGCGCCCATAGAGAGGCCGGCGACGGTGTTGAACTCGTCATCCGACGCCGTGAGGAAGATGACGGGCAGGCCAGGGCGCTCCTCCTTGAGCGCGCCGCACACGGCGAAGCCGTTGCCCTGCTCGAGCGTCACGTCGAGAAGGGCGAGGTCGAACGGCCGCTCGGCGCGCGTGCCGAGCGCGATCGCGTCGTCCTGGCCGGAAGCCGACTCGACGTCGTAGCCCTCGGAGCGCAGGAGCTCCGAGAGCGTGCGGACGATGTCCGCGCTATCCTCGACGAGAAGTATGCGCATGGCCCCTTTCCCGATCCGTCGCCCCGAACCGCCGTGACAACACTTACCACACCGTGGGCGGCCGGACGCCGCGGCGCTCGCGGATGGCACCGCGGCCGCGAGACGAGGTCGCGTCGTTGCCCTGCGCATCTGCTTCCGAGCAGGATTGCCATGCGCCCCCGACGTGCTATAATTCGCACTTGCTGTCTCTAGGCAGCATCCAATACACACGCGTGACGACCTGGCGGCCGTGGTGCCCGATCATCGGGTGGCCTTCCGGGGAAGACATCACGCGGAGGGACAACCGAAGGAAAGGTACGGCATGGCAGTCAAGATCAACATCAAGACCCTGCTCGAGGCTGGTTGCCACTACGGCCACCAGACGCGTCGCTGGAACCCGAAGATGAAGCCCTACATCTTCGGCGCCCGCAACGAGATCTACATCCTCGACCTCAAGCAGACCATCATCTACGCGGACAAGGCCTACTCGTTCGTGCGCGACACCGTGGCCAAGGGCGGCGACGTCCTGTTCGTCGGCACCAAGAAGCAGGCCCAGGAGCCCATCCAGACCCAGGCCGAGCGATGCGGCCAGCCCTACATCAACGAGCGCTGGCTCGGCGGCCTGCTCACGAACTTCGTCACCATGCGCTCGCGCGTCAACCGCATGGAGGAGCTCGAGGCCATGGTCGAGGACGGCCGCATGAGCGCCCTGCCCAAGAAGGAGCAGGCCGTGCTCGGCAAGGAGCTCGAGAAGCTCCAGCGTAACCTCGGCGGCATCCGTGAGATGAAGACCCTCCCGAAGGCCCTCTTCGTCATCGACACGAAGCGCGAGGAAATCGCCGTCCGCGAGGCCAACCGCCTGCACATCCCGGTCGTCGGCATCATCGACACCAACTCCGACCCGGACGTCATCGACTACCCGATCCCCGCGAACGACGACGCCATCCGCTCCGTCTCGCTCATGTGCGAGCTTATGGCCGACGCCTGCCTCGCGGGCTCCGGCAAGGAGCAGATCTCCGTCGAGGAGATGGCCGGCGCCGCTTCCGAGGACGCTGCCGCCGAGCAGGCACCGGCTGCCGAGGCCGCTTCCGAGCCGGCCCCTGCCGCCGAGTAGCGGCTCCCGCCCAGCTCCAACAGACCACGTCTTCGGGCAGAGGCCCGTACCAGAAGAAAGGCACAAGATGGCAAAGATCACCGCAGCCATGGTGAAGCAGCTCCGCGAGATGACCGACTCGCCGATGATGGAGTGCAAGAAGGCCCTCGTCGAGGCCGATGGCGACATCGAGAAGGCCGTCGACGTCCTGCGCACCATGGGCATCGCCAAGGCCGTCAAGCGCGCCGGCCGCGAGACCAACGAGGGCACCGTCGCCGCCTACGTCTCCGAGGACGGCAAGGTCGGCTCCCTCGTCGAGCTCACCTGCGAGACCGACTTCGTGGGCACCAACCCCAAGTTCACCGGCTTCGCCGCCGACCTCGCCCGCGTCGTCGCCGAGAACGACCCGGCCGACGTGGATGCCCTCAAGGCCTGCGCCATGGGCCCCGGCACCGTCGACTCCGAGCTCACCGAGATGATCCACAACATCGGCGAGAACATGCGCATCGCCCGCTTCTCGCGTCGCGCCGTCGAGTCCGGCACCTTCTCGAGCTACATCCACCTGGGCGGCAAGCTCGGCGTGCTCTGCGAGTTCACCTTCGCCAAGCCCGAGACCGCCGAGAACGACGAGTTCAAGTCCGTGGCCCACGACATCGCCATGCAGGTGGCGGCTGCCGGCCCCGTGGCCGCGCGTCGCGAGGACGTCCCGGCCGACGTGCTCGAGCACGAGAAGGAGATCTACCGCGCCCAGGCTGCCGAGTCCGGCAAGCCCGAGGCCATCCAGGAGCGCATCGCCGAGGGTCGCCTGGAGAAGTTCTACAAGGAGAACGTGCTCACCGAGCAGGAGTTCATCAAGGACGGCTCCGTCACGATCTCCGAGCTGCTCAAGAAGGTCTCCAAGGCCTGCGACGACGACGTGAAGGTCGTCGCCTTCGACCGCTTCGTCTTCGGCGAGTAGCGTCACGGGAACATCGTCGCCCTTGGGGGCGGCTCGTAAGGGCGGCTGGCGCTGATGCGTCGGCCGCCCTTCTTCTGGGCGTGCGTGTCGCCTGCGGATGCGGATGCGGAGCCCCATGCGCCCTCTGGTAGAATCCTATGGGCCTTAGCGCCGAGAATTGCCGCGTTGCGTACGAAGGAGGGCTTCTTGTCCGATTACAAGTATCATCGCGTGCTCCTCAAGCTGTCTGGTGAGGCGCTTCTGGGGGAGCAGGAGTTCGGCATCGACGTGAAGATGCTCGAGCACCTGGCAGACGAGATCAAGCCTGCCTACGAGGCAGGGGTCGAGATCGCCATCGTCGTCGGCGGAGGCAACATCTTCCGCGGCCTCGCCGGGGCGTCGAGCGGCATGGACCGCGCGCAGGCAGACTCAATGGGCATGCTGGCCACCGTCATGAACTCCCTCGCGCTCCAGGACTGCTTCGAGCGCAACGAAATGGACAGCCGCGTCATGAGCGCCATCGAGATGCACCAGGTGTGCGAGTCCTACATCCGCCGTCGCGCGGAGCGCCATCTCGAGAAGGGCCGCATCACCATCTTCGCCGCCGGCACCGGCAACCCGTACTTCACGACGGACACGGCGGCCGCGCTCAGGGCCTGCGAGATCGGCGCCGAGTGCCTCATGAAGGCGACGAAGGTGGACGGCGTCTACGACAAGGACCCCATGAAGCACCCCGACGCGAAGCGCTACGACTCCGTCAGCTACATGGAGGTCCTCTCGAAGGACCTCAAGGTCATGGACTCCACCGCCACGGCCCTATGCCATGACAACAAGATGCCCATGATCATCTTCAACATCTCCCAGCCCGGCGTCTTCGACAGGGCGCTGCGCGGGGAGAGCGTTGGCACAACCGTCGTCGAGGAGGAGCACTAGAGATGAGCGAGCACACCGACAGCGCACGTGACAAGATGGACAAGTGCCTCAAGGTCCTGCAGGAGAACTTCGCCAAGGTCCGCACGGGGCGCGCCAACCCGCACATCCTCGACGACATCAAGGTGGACTACTACGGCCAGCCGACGCCGATCATGCAGCTCGCCGCGGTGAAGGTCCCCGAGGCGTCGATGATCGTCGTGGAGCCTTGGGACAAGTCGTCCCTCAACTCGATCGAGCATGCCATCGCGAGCTCCGACCTCGGAATCACCCCGTCGAACGACGGCATCTCCATCAGGCTTCCCTTCCCGAAGCCCACCGAGGAGCGCCGCAAGGAGCTCGCCAAGGAGTGCAAGCACCTTGCCGAGGAGGCGCGCGTCTCCGTTCGCAACGTCCGCCGCGAGGCCAACGCCAAGATCGAGCGCGACGACGCCCTCACCGACGACGACGTGAAGCGCGAGCAGGGCGCGATCCAGAAGCTCACCGACTCCTATGTCGCCAAGATCGACGACATGCTCAAGGAGAAGACCGCCGAGGTCATGGAGATCTAGGTGGAACGCGACGACAAGAAGCTCCAGGCGCACTACGAGGGCCATCCCGCGGACATCTCCCTGGACGACGTCGACCTCGACCGCCTGCCGCGCCACATCACCATCATCATGGACGGCAACGGCAGATGGGCGACGTCCCGCGGGCTCTCGCGCGCCGAGGGGCATCGCGCGGGCGTGGACTCCCTGCGCGAGACCATCACCGCCTGCGTGAGGCTCGGCATCGACTACCTGAGCTGCTATGCGTTCTCCACCGAGAACTGGGGTCGCCCGCAACAGGAGGTCGAGCTGCTCATGCAGCTCTTCGCCGTGACGCTCGAGAACGAGCTGCCCCTCTTCGACCAGGAGAACGTCCGCCTCGAGTTCCTGGGCGACATCGATGCGCTCCCCGAGGAGGTCCGCGACACCTTCCATCGCGGCCTCGAGCGCACCAAGGGCTACACAGGCATGACGCTCGCGCTCGCCGTGAACTACGGCGCCCGCGCCGAGATCGCCCGCGCCGCGCGGCTCATCGCCCAGGACGTGGCGGACGGCAGGCTCGCTCCCGCAGACGTTGACGAGCAGGCCATCGCGAGCAGGCTCTACACGGCCGACATGCCCGATCCCGACCTCCTGATCAGGACCTCGGGCGAGCTCAGGCTCTCGAACTACCTCCTGTGGCAGCTCGCCTACTCCGAGTTCTACGCGACGGACGTGTACTGGCCGGACTTTGACCGCTACGAGCTGCTGCGCGCCATCCGCGCATACCAGAATCGCAATCGCCGTTTCGGGAAGGTGGCCTCATGACGAGGGGACGCGACGAGGGCCAACGCGACGGCGCCCGCAGGAGGACGCCCGATGAAGCGGAAGGCAAGAGGACGCGCACGGGCGGGTACGGAGGCGCGGCGAGCAACGTCCCGAGGCCGGACAAGGCCGCGGCCCGCTCCGAGCTCCACGTTCGCACCATCAGCTCGATCGTCTACGTGGCGGCCATACTCGCGTGCCTCTACGCGGGCGAGATCGCGACCTCGCTTCTCGCGGCGGCCATGTCGTGCATGTGCTGCATCGAGTTCTTCCAGATGATGCGCCAGGCGGGGCGGATGCCCTACATGTCGGTGGGGATCGCCGGCTCCATCGCGTTCCCCATATGCACGCTGCTCCCGTCGGGCTACATGATCGTCGTCATCTTCCTGTTCGTCATGCTGGTCGGCATCTGGTACGTGGGGACGCCGCGCGCGAACGTGTTCGACGTGTCCGTCACCGTGTTCGGCGCGGTCTACACGGGCGTGTGCATGTCCTCCATCACCGCCATCCGCATGGCGTCGCCCGGCTTCGAGGGCGCGCTGCTCACCTTCGGCGTCCTGGGCTCCGTATGGGCGAACGACGCCCTGGCCTACCTCGTGGGCTCGGCCTTCGGCAAGCACAAGCTCATGCCGCTCGTCTCGCCCCACAAGACCTGGGAGGGCCTCTTCGGCGGCATGGCGGGCTCGCTCGTCGTGTGGTGCCTGCTCGCGCTCCTGCACCCCTGCGGCATCGGCTGGGAGCACGTCGTCATAGGCACGCTCGTCGTGGGCATCTCGGGCGTCATCGGCGACCTGTTCGAGTCCCGCATCAAGCGCGGCGTGGGCGTGAAGGACTCCGGCAAGCTCATGCCCGGCCATGGCGGGATGCTCGACCGCTCCGACTCGCTCCTGTTCGCAACGCTCGCGGCTCGCTCGCTGCTCCGCATCTGGGGGATCATCTGATGGCTGAGGAAAACGACGGCTTCCGGCGCACGTTCGGCCCGGACGGACGGCTTCGCGTGGCCGTGCTGGGCTGCACGGGCTCGATAGGCACGCAGGCGCTCGACGTCTGCCGAGCACATCCCGACAGGCTCGACGTGCGGGCGCTTGCCGTCTCCTCGTCCACGCAGGGGCTCGTGGACGCGGCGCGCGAGTTCGGCGCCGGCCATGTGGCCGTGGCGGACCCGGCGCATGCGCACGACGCCGCCCTCGAGGGGCTTCCCGAGGGATGCGAGCTGGGGATCGGCAACGACGCCGTGGCCGAGCTCGCCGAGCTCGACGACGTGGATTGCGTGCTCGTGGCCGTAGTGGGCGCCATCGGCATCCGCGCGAGCCACGCGGCGCTCAGGGCGGGCAAGGCATGCGCCTTCGCCAACAAGGAGGCCCTCGTCGTGGGCGGCGACCTCCTCATGCCGCTCGCACAAGAGGGCCAGGTCGTGCCCGTGGACTCCGAGCACAGCGCCATATTCCAGTGCCTCGAGGGCCAGCAGAGGGCATCGCTAGAGAGGATTTGGCTCACCTGCTCGGGAGGTCCCTTCTACGGCTGGGACGCCTCCCGTCTCGCAGGCGTCACGCCTGCACAGGCGCTCGCGCACCCCAAGTGGAGCATGGGACCCAAGATCACCGTCGATTCCGCGACGCTCATGAACAAGGGCCTCGAGGTCATCGAGGCGCACCATCTGTTCGGCGTCGACGTGGACGACGTGGCCGTGCTCGTGCACCCGCAGAGCCGCATCCATTCGATGGTCGAGCTCAGGGACGGCTCGGTCATAGCGCAGCTCGCCTCCGCCGACATGCGCGAGCCCATCCAATACGCCTTCAGCTATCCCGAGCGCTGGGAGTCTCCCATGGATCGGGTCGACTTCCGCGACGAGCCGCCCCTCACCTTCGGCAGGCCCGACACGGACGCCTTCCGCTGCCTGGCCCTAGCCATTGAGGCGGGACGCGAGGGCGGCACGATGCCCGCCGCGATGAACGCGGCGAACGAGGTCGCCAACGCGGCGTTTAGGGATTCCCGGTGTGGTTTCCTCGACATCGCCCGCATCGTCGAGGCGGTGATGGATGCTACGGACGTCGAGCGCGTGGAATCGCTCGAGCAGCTCGCGGATGTGGACGCAGCGTCACGCGAGCTCGCAAGGCGTCTCGTAGGAAGGGCTTAGCGCTTGGATGCGATCCTGAGCGTCGTCTCCACCGTGGCGATCGGCCTCCTGGTCCTCTCCGTCCTCGTGATGGTGCACGAGCTCGGCCACATGCTCGCCGCCTGGAGCTGCGGCGTGCGCGTAACCGAGTTCTTCCTCGGCATGCCCAGCCGCCTCAGGCTCTCGCACAGGTCCCGCAAGTATGGGACGGTGGTGGGAGTGACGCCCATCCTGTTGGGCGGCTACACGCGCATCTGCGGCATGGAGGGCGAGCCCGACGAGCGGCTGGCCGCCGCCTTCGCCTGCGTCATGAGGCACGGGCGCGTGGACGTGGGGCGCATCGCCCAGGAGGTGGGCTGCGAGACGGACGACGCCTATGCGCTCTGCGCGACCCTCACGGATTGGGCCGCCATCGAGCCCTACTACGACCCCGAGCTCGGCGAGCGCGAAGGCCAGCGCGACTGGCCCCAGGCGTTCCAGACGGTCGAGCGCGACGAGCACGGCCTCACCATATACGACGTCGCCTGCGACAGGGGCCCTGGCGCGCAGATGGCGCCCGCGGGCTCCAGCCACGAGGTGGCCGACCCCGACGCCGCCCTGGCCGCCGAGCGCTCGCACACCTACCTGGGATGCGGCTTCGCCAAGCGGCTCTGGATGCTCGTGGCGGGGCCCCTCTTCAACCTCGTCCTCGCCGTGGCGCTCGTGGTCGTCTCGTTCTCGGCGATCGGATACGACGCGGTCGTGGACTCGAACGCCATCGGCTACGTGGAGCCCGGAAGCCTTGCCGATGGGGCAGGGCTCGAGGCGGGCGACGAGGTCACCTCCATCGGAGGCGAGGACGTGACGGACTGGCAGACGCTCTCCTCCGCGATCGACGACGCCTTCGCGACTGGGGAGCCCTTCGAGCTCTCGTGGACGCGCGACGGCGAGGAGATGTCCGCCACGGTGACGCCCGGCGCGGATGACGACGTGCTCGGCGTGCGCGCCACGACGGAGCACAGGCGGCTCGGCGTCCTGGATTCAGTGAGGTACTCGTTCGTGGCCGCGTGGCAGGTCGTGACCTATGTCGTAAGGCTCATCGTGCCCACGCACACGCTCGAGGTGCTCGACAGCTCGACCTCGGTCGTGGGCATCGCCGTCATGTCCTCACGGGCGGCGGCCGTGGGCGTCCAGGAGCTCCTGCTCCTCATGGCCTCCGTCTCGATGTCGCTGTGCTTCATGAACCTCCTGCCCATACCGCCTCTCGACGGCGGGAAGATCCTCGTGGAGGCCATCGGCGCCCTGAGGCGGCGCCCCCTGTCCGCCAAGGCGCAGACGGCGGTGAGCTATCTTGGCCTCGCCTTCTTCATGTTCGTGTTCGTGTACGTGCTGAGGCTCGACATCCTGCGGTTCTTCGTGGGATAGGGATGGTGAGAGATTGCATGCTGGCTCGTGAGAAGACGCATATGGTGCACGTCGGCGACGTCGCGATCGGAGGCGGCGCCCCGGTCGTGGTCCAGTCGATGACGAACACCCCCACGACCGACGTCGAGGCCACGCTCTCCCAGGTCGCGCGGCTGCGCGACGCCGGCTGCGACGTCATCCGCGTGGCAGTGCCGACGCGCAAGGCGGTCGCCCCCTTCGGCGTGATCTGCGCCGCGTCGCCCATCCCCGTGATCGCCGACGTCCACTTCGACCACCAGATCGCCATCGACGCCATCCGCCATGGGGCGGCGGGGGTGCGCATCAACCCCGGCAACATCGGCTCTCTCGAGCGGGTGGACCGCGTGGCCGAGGCGGCGGGGGAGGCCGGCGTTCCCATCCGCATCGGCGTCAACGCGGGCTCGCTCGACCCCGAGGTCGCCTCACGCGCGGACCTCGACCTTCCCGAGAGGCTCGCCGCCTCCGCCGTGGGCTTCGTCGCGCATCTGGAGGGCCAGGGGTTCTCCGACGTCGTGGTCTCCGCCAAGGCGCACGACGTTCCCACCACCATCAAGGCCTACGAGCTCCTCTCGCGGGAGATCCCACAGGTGCCGCTCCATCTGGGCGTCACCGAGGCGGGCACCATGCTGCAAGGTACCGTGAAGAGCGCCGTGGGCCTGGGGACGCTCCTCTCCGAGGGCATCGGCGACACGCTGCGCGTCTCGCTCACGGCCGACCCCGAGCAGGAGGTCCGCGTGGGCTGGGAGATCATCTCCTCGCTCGGCCTCAGGCGCCGCGGCCCCGAGCTCGTGAGCTGCCCCACCTGCGGGCGCACCCAGGTGGGCCTCATCCCCATAGCCGAGGAGGTGGGCCGCGCGCTCGAGGGCATCGACGCCCCCATCACGGTCGCCGTCATGGGGTGCGTGGTGAACGGCCCCGGCGAGGCCTCCGGGGCCGACATCGGCGTGGCCTGCGGGAAGGGCGAGGGCGTCATCTTCCGCAAGGGGAAGGTGGAGCGCACGGTGCCCGAGGACCAGATCGCGTCGGCCTTGCTCGAGGAGATCCGAGCGGGCCTCTAGCGTCGCTGGCCGCTGCGCCTGCGGCTTGGGCCGCCATGCGCATCGGCTATCATGGGCACGTCTGAAAAGGCCGTACGCATGTCGCCTCCGGCCATCGCCGTGCATGAGCCCGAAGACGAGCCCCGCGCACATGAGGAAGGAATCACATGGCACGCTACCAGCGCATGTCGAACGTCTACGCGCCGACCCTGAAGGAGGACCCTGCCGAGGCCGAGCTCGCGAGCCACCGGCTCCTGCTCAGGGCAGGCATGATCCGCCGCGAGGCGGCGGGGCTCTACTCCTACCTGCCTCTCGCCTGGCGCTCCATCCTCAAGATCGAGCAGGTCATCCGCGAGGAGATGGCCAACGTCGGCGCGCAGGAGATGCGCGTGCCCATCCTCACCGACGCCACGCTCTGGCAGGAATCGGGCCGCTGGGGTGCCTACGGCGCCGAGCTCATGCGCGTCACCGACCGCCACGACCGCGAGTTCGCGCTCGGCCCCACGCATGAGGAGGCGTTCACCGACCTCGTGCGCAACGAGCTCAAGAGCTACAAGCAGCTGCCGCTCGTCATCTACCAGATGCAGGACAAGTTCCGCGACGAGCTGCGCCCGCGCTTCGGGCTCATGCGCAGCCGCGAGTTCATCATGAAGGACGCATACTCCTTCGCGGCGGACCAGGAGAGCTCGCGCGCCTGCTACGACGACCAGAAGGCGGCCTATACGCGCATCTTCGAGCGCCTCGGCGTTCGCGCCCTGCCCGTCGTGGCCGACACCGGCGAGATCGGCGGCGACTCCTCCGTGGAGTTCATGGCCATAGCCGATGCCGGCGAGGCCGAGCTCGTGTGGTGCGACTGCGGCTGGGCGGCCGACACCGAGGCCGGCACCGCCGCCATCCCGGTTACCGAGGGCACGGCCACCGAGCTCACGAGGCTCGAGACGCCCGACATCCACACCATCGCCGACCTCGCGCGGCAGCTGGACGTTCCTGAGAGCGCCACCCGCAAGGCGTTCGCGCTCGTGGACGGCGACGGCAAGCCGTGGGTCTGCATCGTCCCCGGCGACCACCAGGTGAACGACGTGAAGGCGAGCCATGCCTTCGGCGACTGCCACATGATGGGCGACGAGGAGATCGCCTCCTGGGGCCTGCACGTGGGATACATGGGGCCCGTCGGGCTTCCCGAGGGCGTGCATGTGGCGGCAGACATATCGCTCAAGGACTCCCGGTCCTGGCTCGTGGGCGCGAACGAGGAGGGCTTCCACCTCGCGGGCGCCCGTCCGGGCAGGGACTTCGAGGTCGACCGCTGGGTCGACGTTGCCGAGGCCAAGGAGGGCGACCTCTGCCCGGAGTGCGGGCGTCCCCTGCATGGCGCGCGCGGCATCGAGGTGGGCCAGGTCTTCCTCTTCGACGACAAGTACTCCACGCCCATGGGCGCCACCTTCGCGGCCGAGGACGGCACGGAGAGGCCGCTGCTCATGGGCAGCTACGGCATCGGCGTGTCCCGCACGCTGGCGGCCGTGGTCGAGCAGTGCCACGACGACTCGGGCATCTGCTTCCCGGTGCCCGTCGCCCCCTACGAGGTCTCCGTGGTGCCGCTCTCCGTGGGCGACGACCTCGTGTGGCCTGCCGCCAAGGCGGTGGCCCAGGAGCTCGCGGACCTCGGCATCGAGGTTGTGCTGGACGACCGCGACGAGCGCGCCGGCGTCAAGTTCGCCGACAACGACCTGTGGGGCTTCCCCTACCAGGTGGTATGCGGCAAGCGCGGCGTGAAGGAGGGCATCTGCGAGCTCAAGGAGCGCAGATCGGGCGACAAGCGCGAGCTTCCCCTGGAGGAGGCCGCGAGCGTCGTCGCCGGCCTCGTGAAGGAGGCGCGCTCCTAGCTCCCGATCCCGGGTCGCGGAAAAACAAGTCCGATCTTTCCTTGACCCGCGATTCGGCTTTGGTATAGTAGGGGAGCACTCGACGGGGATATAGCTCAGTTGGGAGAGCGCGTGACTGGCAGTCACGAGGTCAGGGGTTCGAACCCCCTTATCTCCACCA
>CADBMC010000050.1 GCA_902795635.1 uncultured Coriobacteriaceae bacterium
GCGATCATGGCGCGGGCCTCGGCGATCACCTGCCGGCCCGTGCCCGCCTGGAAGGCGTTGTCTCCCGAGACGGGAAGCCCCACGTAGACGTCCGCGGCATGGCTCGAGATGAGCTCGAGCTGGTTGGCCCCCATCTGGATGGTCCGAAGCGCGATGGACGCGGGGTCCAGGCTGTCTACCGGGTCGAGGTCCCGCGTCATCCCCACGCCCACGATGCCGTCGAACGCGGCGCGGTCGAACAGGGGCGTCGGGAGGTTCATGCGCGCCCCGCCGTCGATGAAGGTGCGGCCCAGGTACTCCGTCGGCTCGATGACCAGGGGATACGAGGCGGAGGCAACCACGCACTTGGCGATGTCGAGGTCGCCCGCCACGCACTCCCACGTGGCCTCCTCGTTCTCGAAGAGCTGCGCGTCGTTCGTGAACACGACGAGCCTGCCGGTCATGATGTCGCAGGCGCAGATCGCGAGCGGCATCCTGAGGTCGGCGAAGGTCCTGAGGCCGGCGCGCTCGAGCGTGGTGCGCGCCTCCCGCTCCATGGTGGAGGTGGGGATGATGCCGTGCTCGGTGAACACGTTGAAGGCCTTGAGGCGCAGGTTGGAGACGATGCCCTCCTTCACGATGCGGTCGTCCATGTCCACGAGGAGCTCCTCGATGCGCTGCGAGGGCAGGCCGCCGGCGACGAGGGCGGCGACGATCGAGCCCATGGACGTCCCCGCCGCGGCGGCGATGCGCACGTCGTGGCGCTCCATGTCCTCTATGGCCGCGACCTCGGAGTAGGAGCGGAACCCGCCTCCGGAGAAAGCGACCCCCACACCCTCGTGCCTTATGACGTTTCCTGCCATGGTCCCTCCTCGACCGGCCGTCTGCGCGGCCAGAACGCCCGTGGGCCGGAAGATGGCGCCAGCCCCCGCTGCCCGACTCCTGACTGCTTGCATTGTTACCCACCGGCGAGGAAGCTGGATGGGTACCTGCGTCCGAGGCGACGAACGGCCGCATGCCGGGCGGCTCGCCCGCGTGCCGAACGACACGAACGTATGTTCTATTATTGTCCGACCCCTTGGCTAAGATGCTGCCAAAGGGCACGAGGGCAAGGAGGCAACATGGATGAGAGGTGCAACCCGGGAATCGGCAGGGGGACACGGTCGGGCGCTGGCGGCGAAGCGAACGGGCATGAAGGAGATGGCAGGATGGGCGAGGTCATCCGCATGGAGGACGGTCCGAACGCGGAGCGACGCGAGGTGGAGGTGACGGCCGGCGAGGATTCGGTCGTCGTCTGCGAGCGGACTGAGGGGTCCGTCACGCTGGCTGCGTTCGGGTGCTGGTCCCACGACCAGCAGGTCGAGCTCGAGCGCGCGTCGTTCGCGGCGGCGGCGGACCTCCTGGGAGCCCCCGATCAGACGACGGCAGGCATCGCCGAGGCCGCCCAGGCGTATCTGGCGCCTGAGGAGCGCTACATCACGGACCTCATGGACCTGCTCGACGCGAACGCGGTTCCCTACGTGTTCCGCTCCGAGAAGGACAAGGTCGAGCAGCGCAGGGGCTAGTTCGCACAAGAAAAAAGCCGGGCGGCTGAGCCGCCCGGCCTCTCATTCAGTGGTGCGCCGTGGGGGATTCGAACCCTCGACGTTCTGATTCGTAGTCAGACCCTCTATCCAGCTGAGGTAACGGCGCGTGCCCAAACATAGTGTCACCGGAAGGCGGCGATGTCAAGCGATTCGGGCGAGAAGAAAAAGCCCCAGCCGCAGGGCTGGGGCGAATCGTCTGGCGGAGAGCTGGGGATTCGAACCCCAGAGAGGATTTGCATCCTCTACTCGCTTAGCAGGCGAGCACCTTCGGCCTCTCGGTCAGCTCTCCGTTCATGGTGCCTGTGCATCATACCCCACCGCTTGGCGAGCCACAACAAAAGCCGTGCCCGGCGATGCGAGCGGCCTCACGTGTGCGGCATGTGATGAAAATAAATGAACTTAACCGAAAGACAACGAAAGCATATACTAATGGCAACACCACGGACGGCAGCCACGCTGCCGGGAGAGGGGAACGAACATGGCAGATAACAACGACGACCTGTTCTTCGCGATTCCCGCCGACGAGATGCACCTGGAGGACTACGAGCACATCAGCAAGAACTCCGGCAACCGCACCTTCGAGCGCACGCTCATCCAGGACGAGGACACGGGCATGATGGTCCGCCTCATCACCTACCCGAAGGGCTCGGTCACGCCCGAGCACGACCATAACTGCGCGCATGGCATGTACGTGCTCAAGGGGACGCTCCACACCGACAGGGGCGACTTCGGCCCGGGCAGCTTCGTGTGGTTCAAGGAGGGCTGCGTCGCCGAGCACGGCGGCCTCGACGAAGACGTCACGGTCGTGTTCATCACGAACAAGCCCTTCAACATCAACTACCACAACCTGCCGAAGAAGGACTAGCCCCGAGGCGCCGGCAACGCGGCCGGCACTCGCCTAGGGGAGAAACGCCTCGTCAACCACGATGTCTTGGGCATGCGCGGCGACGGAGGCGAACGAGAAGCGCCCGACCAGCTCGTCGGGCGCTTTCTCCTCTCCGGGCTCGGCGAGCCCGATGCGAGAGGCAAGCGCCCCGATGATGGGGCCAGGTCGGCCATAGCGCCGGCGAAGGGCGCCGAGGTCCAGGTCGCCGTCGCGCTTGGAGAGCCGCCTGCCGTCCGGGGCGACGAGGAGCGGGACGTGCGCGTAGGCGGGCGTGGGCAGCCCGAGCAGGCGCTGCAGGTACATCTGGCGGCCGACCGACCCCAGAAGGTCGCGCCCGCGCACGACCTCGGTCACGCCCATGAGGCCGTCGTCCACCACGACGGCGAGCTGGTAGGCCACGACCCCATCGCTCCTGCGCACGAGGAAGTCGCCGCAGTCGCGGCCGAGGTCCTCGCGCACGTCGCCGTACACGGCGTCGCGGAATGAGACCTGCCCCTCGGGCGCGCCGGGATCCGGCACGCGCAGCCTCGTGGCCGGCGGCCTCACGCGCGCCTTCTCGGCAACCTGCTCCGGCGTGAGGTCGCGGCAGGTGCCCTGGTACACGTAGGTGCCGTCCGACGCATGCGGGGCGGTCGCCGCGTGGAGCTCGGAGCGGGTGCAGAAGCAGGGGTAGGTGAGCCCCTCGCGGCCGAGCCGCTCGATGGCCTCGGCGTAGGCGTCCTTGCGCTCGCTCTGGAAGTAGGGCCCCTCGTCCCAGGAGAGCCCGAGCCAGGCGAGGTCGTCCATGAGGAGCCTGGCGGCCTCGCGGCTCTGCGCGCGCGGGTCGAGGTCCTCGATGCGCAGCACGAGCCTGCCGCCCTGTGAGCGCACGGAGAGCCATGCGATGAGGGCCGAGAACACGTTGCCGAGGTGCATGCGGCCGGAAGGGGTCGGGGCGAGCCTGCCGACCACGCCGCTGCCTGCCACGCCGCTGCCTGCCACGTCGTGCTGAGCCATCTTCCGCCTCCTCGGCAATCCGGCTACGTTCGGAAGCTCGGACTTGCGGCCGGGAGCGCGGCAACATCGTCGTGGCCGGGAACGTGCGCATCGTTCATCATGATGAGTGTAGCCTCGGCGGCAGGGCGGCGCCCCGGTGCCGAGGCCTTCGCAACGGCGTGGATTGGAGCTGGAATATGCGTCGTCGACCCGCAATCCTGACGCGCGCGGCAGCAGGCCTCGTGCTCCTGCTCGTGCTGCTCGCGGGGCTCGTGGCGGCTCCCGCGAAGGCGCTCGCGCGCGACTACTCGATAACGAACGTGAGCATAGACGCGACGCTGCAGGCGAACGGGACGCTCATGGTCACCGAGGACCGCACGTTCGATTTCGACGGCGAGTACCACGGCGTCTACTGGGACCTCTCGCGCGACGGCGGCGAGAGCGATGACGGGCTCTCCATCACGGTCTTCTCCTGCGGCCTCGTGGGCTCGGGCAGCGACTATTCCGGCTTCGAGCAGAGCGACTCCGGCTACGACGGTACCTACACGGTCTCCGACACGACGAACGACGACGGCACGCCCATCACGCGCGTGACGCTCTACTCCACGAACGAGGACACCCAGGTCACCTTCAGGATCGTCTATGCCGTCACCGGCGTGGCGACCCGTTACAACGACGTCGGCGAGCTGTATTGGAAGTTCGTGACGGACGGCTGGGACGTTCCGTCGCAGAACGTCACCTGCACGGTGAGCCTGCCGGTTCCCTCGGGCGAGACGATCTCGGCGGGCGACAACGTGCGCGTATGGGCGCACGGGCCGCTCACGGGCTCGGTGTCCACGACGGAAGGCGGCGTCCAGGCGACGGTGCCCTTGGTGGGCACGGACGAGTATGCCGAGCTCCGCGTCACGATGCCTGCCGAGTGGCTCTCCGGCATGGCCGCCGTCGACAAGGACCGGCTCGACACGATCCTCGACGAGGAGCAGCGTTGGTCCGACGAGGCCAACGCCCGCCGGACGCTCGCGCGCTTCCAGACCCTCCTCACCATGGGGCTGCCCATCGCCCTCACCGTCGTGGGCATCGTCCTCTTCCTGGTGACGCTGCGCGACTACCGGAAGCGACATGCGGCCAAGTTCCAGGACGAGTACTTCCGGGACGTGCCGAGCGACGACCACCCGGCCGTCCTGGGCTGCCTCTACCACGGCGACAAGGTGGAGCAGAGCGAGATCACGGCCTCCCTCATGCGCCTCACCGACCTCGGGATCGTGAAGATGGAGCAGGCCAACTCCGTGAGGCAGGGGCTCTTCGGCGACCACGAGGTGGTGGACTATCGCATAACGAGGACCAACGTCGAGCCCACCGACCCGATCGACGCCAAGACGCTCGAGCTCTTCTTCGACAAGATGGGCCCTCTGGCGTATGGCGCGGGCGAAGGCTCCGGGTGTGACTCGATCCTGTTCTCCGACCTCAACGACGCCGCCAAGGAGAATGCCGAGAGCTACACCAAGAGCATCGACGAGTGGAAGAAGTTCGTGCAGGGCAAGGCGCACGCGCGGAGGTTCTTCACGGACCGCAAGAAGTCCGGCACCGGAAGGCTCAAGACCTTCCTCGTCGTGGCCATGATCGTGTCCGTGCTGAGCTTCGGCGCGCTCGAGAGCTCCTATGGGTCGGCCGCCATAGCGCAGGTCGCCGTCTCCACCATCACCATGCTCGTCGACCTCGTTCTCGTCTCGTCGGTCGACAGGCTCATGCCCAAGCTCTCCAATGACGCCATCGAGACGAAGGCCAAGATGGGCGCCCTGAGGAAGTGGCTCCTCGAGTTCACCAACCTCGACGAGGCGGTGCCGCAAGACGTCGCCCTGTGGGACCGCCTCCTGGTCATGGCGGTCGTGCTGGGCGTCTCCGAGCAGGTGATAAAGAAGCTCGAGGTGGTGGCCCCGGACGTCATGGCCGACCCCGGCTTCTACCCGATGGTCATCTGGTGCCGCCCGGTGTCCGGGATCCCGGCGCCCGCCACCTCCCTGGGCTCCGTCCTGGACGCGGCGATCTCCGAGGCGTCCTCGGCCTCCGGTTCCGGCGGCGGGTTCTCCGGTGGCGGCGGCGGAGGCGGTGGCGGCGGCGGAGGCGGCGGCGCCTTCTAGCCGCGAGGCCATCCGTCCCGCTTGGCGTCGTGTGCGAGCGCCGCGCGAGGGCGCCGTCAGCCCGCATGTCTGACGTGGGTATGGGCTCGGTATGGGCCTCGTGCCCACGTGCGTCCCGATTGCGCGATAATCGCCGTCGCGACGACGAGGGGAGAGCGCATGGGCGACGTGCGGGCGGGAACGCCGGAGATGGAAGGCTTCGTTCTGGGCAAGCCGGCACTCGTATGCCGCTGGCGCCTGCACGACCGCAGGCTGCCGCTCGAGAACCGTCACCTACGGGCGCTCTCGCGTCGGCTCGTCGGCGGCCAGGCCCTCTCGCCCGAGATGGTGGGCTGGGCCAAGCAGCACATCGAGTGGACGCTCGACGAGGGCGCGGCCCAGCATCCCGATGGGGTGCTCATGCTCATCGTGGACGAGGAGCGCCGCGCGGCCATGGCCGTGGGCGAGTTCGAGCCGCTGGCCCACACCTCCGCCACGAACCTCGCCGAGAGGGCGGCGCTCTCGCTCGCGGAGGCCCGCTCCACGAGGGTCGCCCCCGAGACGCTCTGGCTCGAGCGCGACGGCGAGCTCGTGGTGGGCATCGAGCAGGGAACGCGCCCCGGAGGCGCCACCGACCTCATCCTGCAGCTGGCCGAGACGCTTGGGATGCCCGTGGCGCGGGAGTCCGACGTGGCCCAGGGGGTCCTCTCGGGAAGCAGCCGCTACGACGAGTGCTTCCTGGTGTCCGACGAGTACGGCGTCGTGGAGTCCCGCGACGCCGGAGGCCCCCGCTCCCGGCGCTTCGCAGATTCCTATCAGAAGCTTCTTGATTCCACGAAGCGCAAATGCTAAGCCGGTGCGCGCGTCGTTAATCCCTACGGAAAGGTAGGCATTAAACCGGCCCTGACCTTTGCAAACGACGCCTCGTGGGTCCTGTGTTCGAACCTTCCGCAATCCGCAATTCGGCATCTCTTGGGCTATTATCTATTGGGTTGCATTTTGCTCGTCGGAGTACCGTTCGCCGATGGGCCGAGCTCTTCGCGATGCCGTCGCCACGGCATCCGAATTGGGGTTTTGGACCACTGCTCCAGTGGCATGGGAGCGAGTCGAAGGAGAGGATATGGCGAGAAAATTCAAGTCGATGGACGGCAATGAGGCCGCCGCATACGTCTCGTATGCGTATACGGAGGTCGCGGGCATCTACCCGATCACGCCGTCCAGCCCGATGGCCGACCATGTCGACCAGTGGGCTGCGCAGGGGATGAAGAACGTCTTCGGCACCCCTGTCCGCGTCGTCGAGATGGAGTCTGAGGGCGGCGCCGCGGGCGCGGTTCACGGCTCGCTCGGCGCTGGCGCCCTGACCACTACCTACACGGCGTCCCAGGGCCTGCTGCTCATGATCCCGAACATGTACAAGATCGCTGCCGAGCAGCTGCCTTGCGTGTTCCACGTGAGCGCCCGTACCGTGGCCACCCAGTCGCTGAACATCTTCGGCGACCACTCCGACGTCATGGCCTGCCGCCAGACCGGCTTCGCCATGCTCTGCGAGAGCAACGTCCAGCAGGTCATGGACCTTTCCCCTGTCGCGC
>CADBMC010000051.1 GCA_902795635.1 uncultured Coriobacteriaceae bacterium
CGCATGCGACGACGCACACGACGATTCCCGCGGCCGCCATGTTTCGCGCCACGTTCGCATGCGAGGGGATGTTGGCGCCCTGCGTGCCCAGGTAGCCGGAGACGAGAAGGACGCACCCAACCACGACCAGCATGCCGCAGGCGACGCCTGCCCCGAAGCCTCCCCACACGAACGAGAGGACCACGAGCACGATGCCGGAGAATATCCCCGCGATGCCCGCCAGCTTCAGCCTCTTCTGGCTCTGCGACATGACCTGTCCCTCCTGACTGCCGCCTCGCTAGCGGGCGGCCTCATCCTTTGCCCTCCCCCTGTCTTTACCCGACGCGCGGTGCGCATGCCGCTCGAAGGCGCCCGAGAGCCCCACGGCGGCGAGCGGCACCATCATCATGAAGTAGGGCAGCACGTAGACGCTCTTTGCCTCCCACAGCAGGTACACGAAGGCGCCCGCGAGGATCGCGAGCACGGGGACGAGCTCGCCGCAGCCGATGTCGCGGGAGCGGAAGAGCTCGCGCGCGTACAGAAGGAACCCCACGTAGACGAGCAGCTGGTAGGCGTCGAGGTGCCAGCCGAGCGGGTTGTCGTACTCCGCAGCCGCCCTCACCACCGCTCCGGCGGCGCCCGTAGGCGCGGGCTCCGAGCATGTCGAGTAGTAGATGCTCTGGTAGGTGGGGTCCGCCCATTCGGTCGCGAGCTTCATCCCGAAGAACCTCGCCGCGTCCTTCGGGTTCGAGACGAAGTGGGCCACGTCGTCGCGGATGCGGTTCTTGGCGACGGTGCTCTGGGTGTCGTAGTCGCCGCCGGTGTCCTCGAAGGCGACCAGCGCCTCGCTGGTCCACCAGCCGGGCATGCCCCTGCCGTCGTAGTCGAGCCCCATGGCGATCCACGAGATGGTGGGCAGGCCGCGCCCGAAGTCCGTGCCCGCCTGCGCCTCGAGCGCGCAGACGGGAATCGAGCTCGTGAGCATCGTCACGGCGATGAGCGCCGTCGCGCCCGCGATCGCCCTCAGGCTCCGCCTCTCCAGCACGGCCATGATGGCAACCAGCGCCAGCGGGATGAAAAAGAGCGTGACGGTGGACTTCGCCACGCGCCCCACGACTATGGCCGCGCAGCATCCCACGGCGGCCGCCGCCCGGTGGGGCGCCCCCTCGCGAAGCGCGTGCATGAGCAGGAGGCTCGCCAGGACGGAGAAGAAGAGCCCTATCGCGTTCCCATACACGAACGTGCACGAGAACACGAGCGGCAGGCACACGAGCAACAGCGTGCACACGACCCGCTGGGCGCGCTCGTCGTCGGTGAGCATGTGGCAGATGCCGAACAGGGCGGCAGCCGTGCCGGTGTTGCACACGGCGTTCGAGACCTGGAACGCCATGTAGGGGCTCACGGCACCGGGCCGGAAGAAGAGCGAGAACAGGTAGCACCCGCCCGCCTGGAAGGGATACCAGCGCAGGTTCTCGTACACGAAGCCGGGCAGGCCCGCCTCGCGGAACGGGGCGAGGTCGCCCGAGGCTATGGCCTCGCCGCCTGCCACGAGATACCTCGTGTCCGCGTAGCCGAATCCCTGGCTGCCCACTGCCCCGACCCAAGCCAGCTGCGCCACGAGCAGAATCGCGCACACGACGCCGCACAGGACGGCGGGCGACACCCTCACGTGCCGCCATACGACGCGCAGGAGCGCCGCCTCCGCGCAGGCGAGCGCGAGCGCCGGGAGCATCCGCAGAAACGAGCTGGGCCAGGGCAGGAACAGGGGGACAAGCGACTCTTGGAGGACCCCGTCATCGCCCAGCCGGGCGAAGACCGCCGTAACGAGCAGCCCGAGGGCCATGAGAAGGATTGCCAGAAGGAGCGCGAACAGCGCGAAGGCGCGGGCCAGGAAGCGCAGGAAGCCCATGCGGAACGGGCGGTACGGGCCCGGCTGCTCCGAGACCGCCTCCGTCTGCGGCTGGCGGGGCGCGCTGGCCATGTGGGCGGGCATGGCCTCACTCGCCATCGTCCACGCCGCCCTCGCGCTTCGTTCCCTCGCCCTCTTCGCCCTCGTCCTCGTATGTTCGCTCCGAGACGATGAAGCGCGGGCGCCGTTTGGCCTCGAGGTAGGTCTTGCCCACATACTCGCCGATAACCCCGAGGCTCAGCAGCTGGATGCCGCCCATGAAGCACACGATCGCGACGATGCTCGCCCATCCCGGGACAGCTCCTCCGGTGAGCGCCACGACCACAGCCCAGATGACGCCGATGAAGCTGAGCAGCGATATCACGAGGCCGAGCGTCGTGATGATGCGGATGGGGCGAATCGAGAGGCTCGTGATCCCGTTCACGGCGAGCGAGACCATCTTCTTGAGCGGGTAGTGGCTCGAGCCCGCCATGCGCTCATGGCGCTCGTAGTAGACGCAGGTCGAGGTGAACCCGACGAGCGGCACCATGCCGCGCAGGTACAGGTTGACCTCCTCGAACTGGGAGAGCGCCTCGAGTGCGCGCTTGTCCATGAGCCGATAGTCGGCGTGGTCGTAGACGACCTCGACGCCCATGTCGCTCAGCAGCTTGTAGTAGCGACGGGCCGTGCCGCGCTTGAAGGCGGTATCCGTGTCGCGGCTCGAGCGCACGCCGTAGACGATGTCGCAGCCATCGAGGTACTTGTCCACCATCTCGTCCATCGCGCCGATGTCGTCTTGGCCGTCGGCGTCGATGCTGATGGCGATGTCGCCCCTCTCCTTCGCCTCCATGAGGCCAGCGAGCAGGGCGTTCTGGTGCCCACGATTGCGCGAGAGGGAGATGCCCTCGATCCAGGGGCCCTTCTGGGCGAGCTGGGAGATGAGCTCCCAGGTGCCGTCGCCGCTGCCGTCGTTCACGAACAGCACGCGGCTCCTCTCGGAGACCTTCCCCTTGCCCACGAGGCCCTTGAGCTCGTCCACGAAGAGGCCGCTCGTGAGGGGGAGCACCTCTCGCTCGTTGTAGCAGGGAACGACGATGTAGAGGACCGGATGGTCGCGAACGGGTTTCACGCTGACTCCTCGCTCTCTCTTCCTCATGGCACGTGCCGGCATGCGCCAGCTGCTCGCGCCAGATGGCGGCATGCCCTGATGTCGCGCCTTGGCCTCACCGGAGCTGCGCGCCCGGCCGCCTAACAGCATACAATGACGTGGCATGCCCACCGGCGAGACCGTCACGGCGCCAAGGGCCGCCCGGGCAAGACGAGCCGCGACGAACGCCCCAGCGAAGGATGGAGGAGCCATGGATGCCGAGAAGAGCCTCTCAGCCGAGGAGGTCCTCGCGGAGCTCTTCTGCCGCCGGCCCGAGCTCGACGCCTGTCGTCAGGCCATCGAGGATGCCTACGAGCTGCTGCTTGCCTGCTTCTCGCACGGCAGCAAGCTTCTCGTATGCGGAAACGGGGGCTCGGCCTCGGACTCCGAGCACATCGTCGGCGAGCTCATGAAGAGCTTCCGCTTCAGGCGCCCCGTAGACCCAGCGTTCTCCGCCGCCTATCTCGAGCGGAACGGCGAAGCCGCCCCGGGATGGCTCGAAGGCGCGCTGCCCGCAATCTCGCTCGTCTCCCAGACATCGCTTTCCACGGCATTCGCGAACGACGAGACGGGCGTCGGTGCCTTCGCCCAGCAGGTCCTTGGCTACGGTCGGACAGGCGACGTCCTCATGTGCATCTCCACCTCGGGAGACGCCGCCAATGCGGTGGAGGCGGCAAAGGTGGCCCGCGCGCTCGGCATGCGCGTCGTCTCGCTAACGGGCAAGGACGGCTCGGCGCTCTCGAGGATCTCCGACGCATGCGTGCAGGTTCCCGAGACCGAGACCTTCAAGGTGCAGGAGCTGCATCTGCCTGTCTACCACGCGCTCTGCGCCGCACTCGAAGCGGCGTTGTTCTGAGGCCCCGGAATGCGCATGTACGAGCAGAGGACCGATGACGAGCAGAGCCCTGGAGCCCCAGCCGGGGCTGCCCGCGAGCCCATGGCGCCCATCCCTGCAGGCCGGGCCCG
>CADBMC010000052.1 GCA_902795635.1 uncultured Coriobacteriaceae bacterium
GCAAATTCAATGGTCTGTCTTCTCGATCTCTTCGATCGCAGTATCCGGTTCTCAAGGTTCGCCGCGCCGCCTGTCCTGCGGCGCGAGGAAAGATATTAGGCGCTCCAAGGACGTTGTGTAGCGACAAACCTAAAATTCCGTCGTCTACACATTTCCTTCACATTTGGCCTAACTCTTATCAAACTGCCTAGCTCATATCAAACGCCATGCGCACTAGAGGCCTCTGCCCCTTGCGGTGCTTTCGTCAGATGAGGCCGCCGCTACGGGCGAGCTCGCAGGCATCCTCCATGAGGGCGTCCCGCTGCTCCGCCGTCGGCGCCTCGGCATACACGCGCACCACCGGATCGAGGCGACTCGGACGCAGGAGCACCCAGGAGTCGTCCCCGAAGCGCAGGTAGAGCCCGTCCGCATGGCTCACGTAGACGGGCGCCATCCCGGCGAGCTCCGGCGGGTTGATGCCGGGAAGCATGTTGCGGAACGCCTGGATCATGCCGGCATCTATGCGGATGTCGCGGCGGGCGTACTCCATCTTCCCGATCTCGGCCTCCAGGCCGAGCACGAGCTCGGAGAGGCTCTTCCCGCTCTGGGCGACCATCTCCACCAGCAGCAGGGTGACGAGCAGGCCGTCGCGCTCCATGAGGAACGACGGGATGCTCATGCCGCCATACTCCTCCATCGCGCAGATGACGTCTCCCTTGAGCATCACATCGTGGATGCCGCGGAAGCCGATGGGGGTGATCTGCACCTCCTTCCCGAGGCTCGCCGCCAGGCGCCTGGTCATGGCGGAGTCGGAGAGCGTCAGCACGAAGCGGCCGTCGAGGCCGCGGTCGCGCACGAGGTGCTCCATGACGAGCGGTTCGAGCCTATGGGGCGTGAGGAAGATGCCGTTCTCGTCTATCGCGGCGGAGCGGTCGCCGTCGCCGTCGAGCGCGAAGCCCGCCACAGCGCTCGACGAGGCCACGGCCTGCTCGCAGCCATCGAGCCAAGGCTCGGTGGCGTCCGGGTCCATGCCATGGAAGCCGCCGCTCCCGTCAGCCACATGGATCTCGTCCACCTCGCATCCCATCGAGCGGAGGAGGCCTGCCAGATGCCCCGAGCCGGCCCCGTAGAGCGGGTCGACGACGACATGCAGCTTGGCCGCGCGGATGACGTCCGTGTCCACCTGATCGCGGAGGGCCTCGAGATAGGGGCCCATGAGGTCCGCCTGCTCCACGTCGCCCATCTCGGGAGCGGGCTGCGCGGGGACGGCGCCCTCGACCAGGCGGAGGAACTCCGCCGGCGCGATGCTGCCGTCGTCCATGCGGATCCTGATGCCCTCGTAGTCCTGCGAGTGATGCGATGCGGAGAGCATCACGCCGCCGCAGGCGTCATCGTCGTTGGCGACCGCCCAGCCGAGGGCTGGAATCGGGCAGGCCACGTCGGAGAGCTTCGCCACGAGGCCTTTGCCGGCAAGCGCGCCGGCTGCGAGCTCGGCCATCTCGCGCGCGTGCGCGCGCGTGTCGTAGCCCACATATATGGTTGCGTGAGGGAACTCGTCGGCGAAGACGGACCCTATGGCATCGGCGACCCGCCGGACGTTGTCGCCGGTGAAGTCCTCGTCGAGCCTGGCGTTCCAGCCATCGGTCCCGAACCGGATGATCGGCATGCGCCTACCTCCACGGTCCCGGCATTTGCGTCATGCGGAAGACGTCGCCTTGGGGCCACCTGGGAATTTGCTTCGTTCCAATCATTATGCTGCCCCGCGGGGCAACTGGCTAAACCTCGGCGTCGACGAGGGCCTCGCGGAAGGCATCCGCCATGTCGCCTGAGAGCGCCATGCGAGCGTTCGAGGCTGCCCAGGCCGCGGGCGTGCCGGTGTCGTACCCCTCGCTCGGATCCACCACCAGGGCATACATCTCCTCCTCGTCGAGCAGGCGCTCCATGGCGTCGGTGAGCTGGATCTCACCGCCATTGCCGGGCCTCTGGTCAGCCAGGAGCTCCATGATGCGCGGCGTGAGCAGGTAGCGGCCCACGATGTAGAGATGCGACGGGGCCTCCTCGGGGCTCGGCTTCTCCACGAGGCCGCCCACCTTCCACACCGCGCCATCCTGCTCGCCCGTGGCGTCGGAGCCCGCGATGCTGCCCACGCAATCGCCTGCGATGATGCCGTAGCGGCTCACCTCGGCAGGGTCCACGGGGGC